>NZ_JBSSAH010000013.1:0-63381 GCF_054058415.1 Thermostichus sp. MS-CIW-38
GCCTGAAATTCCGAAACTTAGCTGTCCTCTGGGGCCGCTAGGGATTGGGATAAAGCTCGCACCCTGCGCATAGCGCGGGTGTCGGGTAGTTTACCTCACCACATCACAAAGAGCCACACCTCAGACCCGTTCCACATCCCAGAAGAAGAGGGATCCCGCCATAACCACCCCGTCTCTTTGCTGTTCTAGCCGGCTCACACCCCATCGAGCCCCGTACGGAGGCGGGCCGGTGAGTCGTCCTGAGCAAAGCATCCGTCCGGTGGCTTAGACTACACTAGTAAGGACTGACCCATCGTTTGGACTGGCATGATTCCCACCGTTATTGAGCAATCTGCGCGAGGCGAGCGCGCCTTTGACATTTACTCGCGTCTCTTGCGGGATCGGATCATTTTCTTGGGCACCCAGGTGGACGACGACATTGCCAACCTGATTGTGGCCCAGATGCTCTACTTGGAGTCCGAAGACCCTGAAAAAGACATCTACCTCTACATCAACTCCCCCGGCGGCTCTGTCTATGCTGGCATGGCCATTTACGACACCATGCAGCACATTCAGCCGGATGTCTCCACCATCTGCATTGGTTTGGCTGCCAGCATGGGAGCCTTTCTGCTGGCAGGGGGCACCAAAGGCAAGCGCATTGCCCTTCCCCACGCCCGCATCATGATCCACCAACCCCTTGGTGGAGCTCAGGGGCCAGCTACCGATATTGAAATTCAGGCCAAAGAGATCCTCTTCATCAAAAACAGCCTCAATAGCTTGCTGGCCTACCACACCGGTCAACCTCTAGAGCGCATCGAACGAGATACCGACCGCGACAACTTCATGACCCCAGAACAAGCCAAAGAGTACGGCCTCATCGACCAAGTGATCAGCAAGAGACCCCAGCCAACCCTGGCAGCCGTTTCTTGACCCTCCAGATCCTGTGGGTGGACTTGCTCCGCTCCCTCAAAGAAGGGAGCTTTTGGTTTTGGCCGGGGATCCCACCCGAAGGATATTAAGAAAGCCAAAGAAATCTGTATTCTCGGCAGGCAGCAACGGGACTCACTTTAACCAAACTAATCAAACTCATAAAGAAAGTAATGTTCAGCCCACTATTGCGGATGATAGCTTAGGATTAAACCAGTATAGAGTTGTGTTTGCCGAGATTCTAGCTTAGGCACTGTATAAAAATCTTTCTACTGGATTTGCAAGTCCAGGGAGTCCAAGCTAGCAATTGAAGGCACTCGAAAAGAAGGGTTTGGGGCTTCCATCCCCTGGGATGAAGAGTGTCTTAAGGCCCAACTTTGGCCTCGCGGTTGTGGGGCGAGTTCGTTCACGAAAACTCGGTGGTCTTGAGTTTTGGCCCTGGGTTTTTTCCTCTTGGTTGCATCCGTGAATGGCATTTTCTGGTTCTGTGATTCGTTCAGAGGGAGATCAACGTGGCCTATTCAGCAACCCAATCCAAAAGCGGCTATCAAGCCGGTGTGAAGGATTACCGACTCACCTATTACACTCCCGACTACACGCCTAAGGATACCGACGTCTTGGCCTGTTTCCGGGTTACTCCTCAGCCGGGTGTTCCTCCCGAAGAGGCCGGGGCGGCTGTGGCGGCTGAGTCTTCGACAGGCACCTGGACAACGGTATGGACAGATTTGCTGACCGACTTGGATCGGTACAAAGGCCGCTGCTATGACATCGAGCCGGTTCCCGGCGAAGACAACCAGTACTTCTGCTTCGTCGCCTATCCGCTGGATCTGTTCGAGGAAGGCTCGGTGACCAACATGCTCACCTCGATTGTGGGCAACGTTTTTGGCTTTAAGGCCCTAAAGGCGCTGCGGCTGGAAGATGTGCGGATCCCGGTGGCCTACCTGAAAACCTTCCAGGGCCCTCCCCACGGCATTCAGGTGGAGCGGGATAAGTTGAATAAGTATGGCCGTCCGCTGCTGGGCTGCACCATCAAACCCAAGTTGGGCCTTTCTGCCAAAAATTACGGGCGGGCCGTGTATGAAGCTCTGCGGGGCGGTTTGGACTTCACCAAAGACGACGAAAACATCAACTCCCAGCCCTTCCAGCGCTGGCGGGATCGCTACCTGTTCGTGATGGAGGCTGTCCACAAGGCCCAAGCAGAAACCGGCGAGATCAAGGGCCACTACCTGAATGTGACGGCGCCTACCTGTGAGGAGATGTTCAAACGGGCCGAGTTCGCCAAGGAGTTGGGCGCTCCCATCATCATGCACGACTACTTGACAGCCGGCTTTACTGCCAACACCAGCCTGGCCAAGTGGTGCCGGGATAACGGCATTCTGTTGCACATTCACCGTGCCATGCACGCGGTGATCGACCGGCAGAAGAACCATGGCATCCACTTCCGGGTGTTGGCCAAGTGTTTGCGCATGTCCGGTGGCGACCACCTGCACTCTGGGACGGTGGTGGGCAAGTTGGAAGGCGACCGCGCCATCACGATGGGCTTTGTGGATCTCATGCGGGAAAACTACGTAGAGGCCGATCGCTCCCGCGGCATTTTCTTCACCCAAGATTGGGCTTCCATGCCAGGGGTGATGCCGGTGGCTTCCGGTGGGATCCACGTTTGGCACATGCCGGCGCTGGTGGAAATCTTCGGCGACGACTCGGTGCTGCAGTTTGGCGGCGGAACCTTGGGACACCCCTGGGGCAACGCGCCGGGCGCAACCGCCAACCGGGTGGCCTTGGAAGCGTGTATCCAAGCTCGTAACGAAGGTCGAGATCTGGCCCGCGAAGGCAACGACATTATCCGGGAAGCAGCCAAGTGGTCGCCGGAGCTGGCGGCTGCCTGCGAGCTGTGGAAGGAAATCAAGTTCGAGTTCAAGGCCGTCGACACCCTCTAGAGATCTGCTGGGGGCAGGGGATCCCTACGGTTCTCTTGCCCTGCTGGCCCCCTCCCTGGATCGGCAATGGATCTGAAACAGATCGCCAAAGACACCGCCAAGACCTTGATCAGCTACCTGACTTATCAGGCGATGCGCACGGTGCTGGCTCAACTGAGCGAAACAGATCCCCCCAGGGCTCTTTGGCTACAGCAGTTCTCCGCTCGGCAAAACCTTCAGGATGGGGAAGCCTACCTGCGGGCTTTGCTGGCTGAGCGTCCTGAGTTGGCCTATCGCATCATGACCGTTCGTGAACACATTGCTGCGGAGGTGGTCGATTACCTGCCGGAAATGGCCAAAGCCGGCATCCAGCAAGCCAACATGGAGCACCGCCGCAATCATCTAGAACGGATCACCTCAGCAACAGGATCCCTACCCGTTACCCACCCGGAAGCGGGATCCCCCCCACAAAACCCTAGGCTCGAAACGGAGTGACACCGATCATGCAAACCTTACCAAAAGAGCGCCGCTACGAAACCCTCTCCTATCTGCCGCCGCTGACGGATCTGCAGATCATCAAGCAGGTGCAGTACATCTTGGATCAGGGCTACATCCCGGCCATAGAGTTCAACGAATCGTCTGAACCAACGGTTCGCTATTGGACGCTGTGGAAGCTGCCCCTGTTCAGCGCCACTTCTCCCCAGGAGGTGCTCAGCGAAGTGCAGGCTTGCCGCAGCGCCTACCCCAACTGTTTCATTCGCGTGGTGGGGTTCGACAACATTAAGCAGTGCCAAGTGCTCAGCTTCCTGGTCTATAAGCCCAGCGGCCTGCGCTAAGGGAGCTCTGGTCAGCGAAAGGGGAGAGCTTCTCCCCTTTTGGTCAAGCCTCCTGGCTTGACTTCTTTGTATGGCCGTTCTCGGTGGCACGGCAATAGAGACCGTGGTTCGGTAATGGTCATGTACAACGTTGCCGTCAACGGGCAACCGGGGTTGGGAACCAGCCTCGTTGGTCTCGGATGTTGCAGCACTCCTTCAGAGACCTGCGGGTCTATGAAGCAACTGGGATAGAGGAAGGGACAAAAACCTCACTGTTAAGGGGATGGGGCACTAGAAACCCCATCTGCCTATACGGTGGGGTAGTTCATGGTGACCCTATTTCTAGGATCCGATGCCCATAAGGGATCCCAGCCCTACCGCCAGAAGAGCGGCCAGGGTTGTTTGAATACTGTTTACAACTTCGTTGGTCATCCAGGCCAAATGGGGTTGTAACACCACTCCCATCCAGCTTTCCGCCAGGGTGGCCAGGATCCCAGCCAGCCAGCAGATGCCCAGCCAAAATGGGCTTTCCCCCACCCACTCCCCGCCAATCCCCCAGGCCAACCCGGCCATCCCTGCCGCTGCCGCCACTCCCGCCAGGGATCCCTCTAGGCTCACGGCTCCTTCTGTGCCCGCCGGCACGGACTGGAAGGTGGTGATCAAAAAGGTCTTGCGGCCATAGGCTTTCCCCACCTCGCTGCTGACGGTATCGGCCAATTTCGCTGCAAAGCTGGCGCTGTATCCCAACCACCACAGGGGATGCGGGAAGAAAGCATATCCCACCGCACATACTGCCCCGGTTAAAGCGGATCCCCAGACGTTCTCCGGCCCTCGCGCCCCCTCTCGCTTTTCGGCGATCCCCTGCGCCTGCTTGCGCCGGATCCCCAGTTTGGTTACGGCTGTTCCCACTAAAAAATAGGCAGCTACCACCGCGTAGCCCCGCCCGCCCAGCCCCCCCCACACCAGCAGGCCCAGCAGGCCCGCGTGGATGACCCCTGCTCGCGTCAGAGCTTTCTGAGGGCTCAGCAGACCCAGCACCACCAGAGCCAGGTTGAGCCAGAGTGCCACCCCCCACTGACTCAGAAGCCACGCCTGCCACATATACCCTTAAACTTTAGCCACAGCAATTTGGCCAGATAATTCTCAGCACAAGCACCAATATAGCAATCCGTGTTAAATCGCAAAAAAATCTTTTATCGACTAAATGCCTCTCCCTGTAAACGTGCCGGTCAAATCTCCCACCACCCTCCTATTCCTCTTAGAAGGAATCACCACCCGGCCTTCCCTTGTCTATCCTCTCCCTGAATTCCTGAGAATCTTATCCCCTATCACCTTCGTATGCTCTTCTTGCCAACTCTCTGGTAATGCCTCTGCTTGGGTAATATCCTGCTTTGCCCTGCTGTGATTCTAAACACTAACGGCTTCCCCAAACCATCCACACTCACATGGATCTGAGTGCTGTATCCACCTCGACTCCTCCCCAAAGCTTGCTCCCCTTTTTTTGCGGCTGCCCAGGGGTGAGCACGAACGACAGTTGAGTCAAGGATAAGATGCTCTAAGTCAGGGTCTTTCCCAAACTCCCAAGCAACTCCAGCGATGGAATCTCTGGTGTATCATTTTCCATATCTTTTTGGGAGGTAGCGCCACGGGGATCCAGAGCGAGCTATTACAGCAGGCCTTGGATAAACTGTTTGCATCCTGCCTCTTTGCCGATGTGGATCTGGATTCTGTTTTCAGGAAAGCTATAATTTTTTGCTATTTTATTTGCTGTGATCTGCAGCAAGATAACTCATCAGACCTTACCCAAAAACTGTCCTTATCATAACTAAATGCAAAAAACCTAACGACTACACCTTTCGCCGTTCAACTGGGATCTGCAGCCAACGGCTTAGTTCCGAGGCCAACCACTCCAGCTCTGGCTCCTGCAAAGGGATCCCCGCTCCCAACTCGTATTTGCGGTTGCCCGCCCAGATGTTCAACTGTGGGCTTTGGCATGGGATCAGCTCCAGCCGGTCAATATCCCATCGCCGACTGGGGGGAACTCTGCGAAAGCGCAGGCCAAACACCTCGTAAACCAGGCGAATGTATTTTGTGTCGATCCGTAGGTGGACTTTGCCGAATAGACCGTAGAGGATCACGCCCACCATCACCAACCCCACCGTCCAGAAGGGCAGGATGAATAGGCCAAACAACAGATTGGCCGGAAAAGGCGCATGCCCAACCGATATGATCGTGAAAAAGGTGGTGAAGGAGTTCCAAGCGATGGCGAAAGGCAGCAACACCAAAACACCGATTTGCCGGGCCGGGATCACCACCTGAAAGGTCTGTTCAGACTTGTGCAGTTGAATCCGGCTGCCTGCTGGCTGTCGAGTAGGGACTGCTGCTGCGTCTGAGGGAATCAAGGCGGGACGACGATCCAAATGCTCCAGCGCCTCCAGGGCCTGCCGGGCGGAAGCGGGACGATCTGCCGCCAAAGGTTCCGTCATCCACCGCAGCCAGTCGCGAAAGGGCGGGCTCAGGTGCACCGCTTGCTCGAACACAATCCGGGCTCCCTCCTGGGGCAGATCCGCCGGGTGTTGGCCGGTGAGCAGGTGGATTAGGGTGGCACCCAGGCTGTAGAGGTCGGAAGCGGGCACGGTTCTGCCGCCAAATTGCTCTAGGGGCATGTAGCCGTAGCTCCCCACCACGGTGTAGGATCCCTGCTCCCGTGGAGCAGCCGCCTGAACCGAGCCAAAATCCACTAGGTACACCTGCTGGTCGGATCCCAAGAGAATGTTGCTGGGCTTGAGATCTCGGTGAATGACGGGGGGATGGAGTTCGTGCAGGTAGACGAGAATGCGCAGCAGCTTTTGCGCCAGCTCCCGCACCTCCGGCTCGGCAAAGCGCCGCCCTTGCTCCATCCACTCCTGCAGCGAGGGGGCGTCGATGTAGGTTTGCACCAGGGCTAGGCCCCGTCCTCCCTCTAGGCTGATCTCGAAGTGGTCGCGGTATTCAGGAATGGCCGGATGGGAGAGGGTCTGCAGGATCTGGGCTTCCCGCTCGAACAGCTTCAGGTCGGCCCAATCAAAGTCTGGCCCAAAGAGCAGCAGCTTGATCACCACCTGTTCCGAGGTGAGCAAATCCTGAGCCAGGTAGGTGTGTCTGCCGCTGCGCTTGCTCAATCGCCGCTCTGGCCGATAGCGACTGTGCCAAATTGGGCCCTCTGGAGTCATACCCTCTCCTCAGGTCCGACCCTGCTGGTTGCTTCAACTTTAGCTTATCTTTGTCCCTTCTGGATCCCTGCCGCCGCGCCTCTCAAAAAGCGATTAGAGTGAGTGAAGAGATGTAAAGTAAGCTCTCAGGTTATATGGCCTCGAACCTGAAGATTCAAAAAATCCTCTATGTGCGGCTGCCCTGCAACCCCATTTTTCCCATTGGGGTGGTTTATTTGGCCGATCATGTCCACAAGCTGTTCCCCCAAGTTGAGCAGCGCATCTTCGATATGGGCACCTTCCCGCCCTTGGATTTTCGCCGCCGCATGCTGGAGCAAATTGATCAGTTTCAGCCGGATTTGCTGGTTTTCTCTTGGCGAGATATTCAAGTCTATGCGCCGGTGAACGGGCGGGCCGGCAACCTGTTGCAACACTCTTTTGAGTTTTTCTACGCCCGCAACCCCCTGAAAAAATTGCGGGGATCCCTGAATAGCCTCAGGCTGGTGCTGGCCTACTATGGCGAGATTTGGCGCAACACCCGGCTGGTCTGGCAGGGGATCCGCAGAGCCAGGCGCTACAAACCTCACGCTGAAGCGGTGTTGGGGGGTGGGGCAGTCAGCGTCTTCTACGAACAATTGGGCCGCTACCTGCCCCAAGGCACCATCATCTCGGTGGGGGAAGGAGAAACGCTGCTGGAAAAAGTCATCCAAGGGCAAAGCCTAGCCACAGAGCGCTGCTATCGGGCCAAGCTGGAGCAACCTCGCCCAGGTTTGATCCACGAGCCGCCTCAACCTCTGCAAAAAACCGCCTGTGATTACACCTACATCACCGCCATTTGGCCGGAAATTGACTACTACTTAGAAGGGGGCGACTTTTACATTGGGGTACAAACCAAGCGCGGCTGCCCCCACAACTGCTGCTACTGCATCTACACCGTCATCGAAGGCAAGCAGGTGCGCCTCAACCCTGTGGATGAGGTGATCCGAGAAATGATGCAGTTGTACGAGCGAGGAGTGCGAAACTTTTGGTTTACTGACGCCCAGTTTATCCCTGCCCGCCGCTACATTGAGGATGCGGAGGAATTGCTGCAGAAAATCCTTGATGCCGGCATGACCGATATTCGCTGGGCTGCCTATATTCGGGCCGACAACCTCACCCCAAAGCTGGCCGAGCTCATGGTGAAAACTGGCATGAGCTACTTCGAGATCGGCATCACCAGCGGATCCCAGGAGCTGGTGCGCAAAATGCGCATGGGCTATAACCTGCGCACGGTACTGGAGAGCTGCCGCTACCTCAAACAGGCAGGGTTCAACGATCTGGTTTCGGTCAATTACTCCTTTAATGTCATCGACGAGCGACCGGAAACCATTCGGCAAACAGTACGGTACCATCGCGAGCTGGAAGCCATCTTTGGTCGCGACAAAGTTGAGCCGGCCATCTTCTTCATCGGCCTGCAACCCCACACTCATCTAGAAGATTTTGCTCGCAAAATCGGTGTTATCGACGACCGCTTTAACCCCATGCACATGACTCCTTGGACGGCGCGCAAACTGCTCTGGAACCCAGAACCCCTGGGATCCTTTTTTGGGGAAGTGTGTCTGGAAGCCTGGGATCGCAACCCCCATGATTTTGGCCGCGAGGTGATGGATATCCTGGAGCGTCGTCTTGGCCTGGCAGAGTTGGAAGAAGCCCTGAGCGCGCCCCTGACAGGGGTTTACGTGTCTTAGATCTTGGCCAGGCAGCCTCTCTAACCTTAGGAGGACTATCAGCGCATCTCCACCAGCGCCCAATTGGATCCGCAGGTGGCCGCCGCCATCACCGCAGCCGTGCGCCGTTGGAGGTCTCCGTCGCGCTAGCGGGACAGGGCCCTTGCGGCCAGCCGTGGAGAAAACACCTCGTAGATGACGGTCAAAGGCTGGCCCCTGTGCAACAAAAGATAATGCCTAGCCCAGAAGGGACCGGGACACTGCAGCAGCCGGGCAACCGGGTCTGCCTCGCCGTGGTAAAGGCCGCGCAGCTCGCGAAAGGTCTCCAGTTTTTCTTGGATCAGATTTTGGCCAATGGGCCGATCGGGATGGGGCAAGTATTGAACCAGATGTTCAGAGTTCCACCAAGAGGTGGCATAGAGCAAGGGCTGTTGAGAGGTTACTCCGCACAGCCAAACCCGCCGCCGCATCAAAGGGGATCCCAGCCGCCCCAAATCTCTGGCCAGCTGTTGCATGGACTTGGGGGCAGTGCCCTGCTCTGCCTGTAAATCAACCCGGCCCGTGTCCAGCAGATGAGCCTGAATCGGCTCTTGGATCAAGGCAGCAAGATTACGGGTGGTAAAGCCATCCCCCAAAAGCAGCAAGCGCAGCACGGGATCCACCTGCACCAGCTCAGGCTGTACCGGGTCTGGCTCCCCCTGCCAATGCAGCTGTAGAGGCCACCAATCGCCTTGGCCAGAGGAGACATTGCCCAAAGAGCCATCTGCAGAACGGAGAGCAGCGCTCCAAGGGGATCCGGCAGCGTCGGCATGGCAGGTGAGTGGAGAAGGGGAAAGTTCCAAGGCAGCGGTTCAGTTGTTAAGTTCTGTATCGCCCCTAGTCTAACCCACCCACCGTCTCTGCTCCGAGGACTTTCGTGACATACTCCGGCACTCATGCTGATGCACAGAGGGCGGGGCTTCCCGGCGGTCTAGCTAACTCGTGCCCGGCTGAACGAGCAGTCGCACCACCCAGGGGACGACCACGACGACACTGATCAGGCGTGCCAAGTGCATGACCACCACTGTGCTGGTTTGGGCTCCCATGTCCAGGGCTATCAGGCTCATGTCGGAAATGCCTCCTGGAGCTGTGCCCAAGATGGCAGTCAAGCGCTCGATCCCCAGCCAACGGGAGATCAGGTACCCCGACAAGACCCCCGTGCCCACCGCAATCACTGTACAGAGCAGGGCTGGTCGCCACAGATCTTTCAGGGCCAGAAGCGTATCGGCAGTGAGCTTAGTACCCAAAAGAATGCCCAACACCACCTGCATGGCAAAACGGATCCCGGCTGGGGGAGCGGGAATTGGGATCGCCCCCCAGACATTCACCAGACCCACCGCCACCATGGAGCCCACCAGCGCTCCTGCCGGAAGCCTCAGCTTGACCCCGATCAGGGCGCCGGCCAGCCCGATCAACACCGTCCAGAGATAGCTCATCATTTGGGCTTAGCTTTGAGAAAAGAGGAACGCTGTGAGTCCGGGCCTGGCCCAACCCCTCTACGGCACTGGGCACAGACGCCGTAGAAGTCAAGCACATGGTACTCGATCGCAAATTGGTATCGGCTGGAAAGCTGTGCCTCCAAATCTTCCACCGGACAATCGGGCAAAGGCACCACCCGCCGACATTCGGTGCAGATCAGGTGGTGGCGGTTGTGGCCATTGCTGGGCAGAACCTGGTAGTAGGTCTGCTGATCTCCCAAGTTGACCGCCTGCAGCTTGCCCTCATTGCGCAGAGCATCCAAAACTCGATAAACCGTGGCCAGACCGACGGTGTGGTTGGCATTGCGCAACTCCAGAAAGATCTCTTGCGCCGAAAGGGGCTGCGACTGCTGCTCTAGCACCTCCAGAATCAATTTCTGGTTGCGGGTCTGGCGGGAAGAAGACATGGTCCCTTCGTGTAGGTCGTTCTTGGGGGTCAACGCTCAGCGTCTGCCTCAGCTTTCATGCGCTCTAGGGTCTGGTGCATCTGGTCAAACATTTGGGTCAGGGAGAGCCCAAACCCCCCAAGCTGAGTTTGCAGTTGTTTGATGGTCATTTGAGCCATAAAGTCGTCGGAGAGTTCCAACCGCTTCATGAAAATGCGCTGGCGCTCCAGCAACTCCTCCATCTGTTCGATGAAGATTTTTTTGCCTTCCCGGTCGAATTGGCCGTACCGTTGACCAAGCTGCATCAGGTTTTGGAAATCCTGAAACAGTTGCTTGGCTTCCTCTTGGACGATCTCAGAGTCGAAGAAGCTCATGGCCTTCCGTTTGCCCTGAATAAACTGCATTGGGTATACCCATCCTATCCGAATCCGATTGCCTCAGCAGGAGGCAACCCCTCCTGCGAGTACGGGATCCCGCCCTTCTGGCTCAGGATAGACTCTGGCTTGTTTGCCTCGGTGTCCGGTATGCTTCCGTTTCCTTGCGTTAAGGCTTACACTCAGCCGGCTGTGGCCCGGCGGTGGTGCGAACGGGTGCAGGGATCCCGACCTCTGTTTCTGGCCTGCTTGGGGTTTACCGAAACGGCTCTTGTTCCGGGCATTTCGGCTGCCGGCGCTACCCCCTCCTTGCGTCGCTACACAGCTCTTGCCGATGGGGAAGTGTTGCTGGCGGGCCATTCTCACCGCTTGCCCACCTCTCCGGATGGCTATCCTTCTCCGGTGGTGATCAGCTGCGCCATCCTGAGGGAGTTGGGGATCCCGTGCCGAGTGTTCGATTGTGGCTTGCCGGAACCTTTGCCGGGGGCAGAAATGGTGAGCTCTGGGGGAGTGGCCCGCTGCTTGAGCACAGGACAGGCTCTGTCTTTGGAGCAGGTGGGATCCCTTTGGCAAGAAGGGTACGACCGCGGATCCCGGCTGGAGAAAGGCTACTGCGTGATTGGAGAATGCGTGGCGGGGGGCACCACCACGGCGCTGGCGGTGTTACTGGGGTTGGGGTGGGCAGCAGAGGGCATGGTGAACAGCAGCCACCCGGTCTGTAACCACACCCAAAAGCTGGCCTTGGCCCGGCAGGGATTGGCCCGTCTGCCAAGGGGAGCTTCTGCTGCTGAGGTGGTGGCGGCAGTGGGGGATCCCATGCAGCCCTTTGTGGCCGGGTTGGCGATGGGCGCAGCGCAACGGGGAGCGGTGCTGCTGGCGGGGGGAACCCAAATGTTGGCGGTGCTGGCCTTGATGCAGCGCTGGGGGGAAGAGCAGGGGATCCCTTGGCCCCCGGAGAACGTGGTGGTGGGAACCACCCGCTGGGTGGCAGAGGATCCCTCGGGCAATACGGTGGCCTTGGCAGAGTTGTTGGGGGTTGCTCCCCTTTTGGCCACCCAACTAAGCTTTGCCAATAGCCGCTATCTGCCTCTACAGGCTTACGAGCGGGGCTATGTCAAGGAAGGGGTGGGGGCGGGTGGGCTGGCCATTGCCAGCAGCCTTTACGCCGGTTGGGGCCAAGCGGAGCTGTTGGCAGCAGTTGAGCGCAGCTACGAACGCCTGGTGCTTCAGGCCGGCTCCAAGGGGGCCATGGTCAACCCCTCCCGCAGCAATTGCTGATGGTAGAGCTCCGCCTGTTCTTGAGGGCCGACCCAAACAACTGCTTGCCCTTCGGCATCCACCTGCACGGTCAGTTGCCGCGCTAGGGGCAAAGTCATGCCGGGGATGTATTTCAGCAGACATTCCGTAACGTGCTGAAAGGTATTGAAATCGTCATCCAAGACGATCACCTTGAAGTGGGGGTAGGGCTGGCGAACCTGGGTTCTCGAGGGCGAGAACTGCTGAGCAGGTCGAGTTGGAGCTTCCGTAGTCATAGCAGAAGAGATCGACACAACTACCGAGTAACTTGGGTCTCTCAGGGGTGAGAAACCGGTCGCTTCTGATGATCTATCTCTATCTAGTTTCTAGTCTAATTGGCATCTTGTTGGCAGCTTGTGTCTGTATTCGGATCCCTTGTCGGTCGTTGGCGTCAGCGATAGAGCATGGTTCCTCTAAAGCTCTTCCCGCAGCGGGCGGCGGGGCTTTTGCCCGCCGAAGTGGCGCTCGAAATACAGGGCAGTGGCCCGGCGTAGAATCCCGGCTTGGGCAAGGGCCTGACACAGGGATCCCCCTGGCGGCAGGTGCTTCTGGATCTGTTCGATTTGGGTGGCACTGACCAATCCAGAAGCCTTGAGGTAGTCGGCCACGTGGCGTCCCCCTGCCAGTTGAACAGAGTAGCCCCCTTCGCTGAAAAATTTGACGGTCTCCGGCTTGAGGCCGCTGTGGTGGGCCAGCACATCTGTGAAAGTGCCCCCTGCCTTTTCCCAAGCGTGAATGACGGTTTCGATGCCGGCATTGTCGATCAGGCCAGCCGCCCGCAATTGGGTCAATACCCGCTGTACCCAGGGGGTAGCCCGCTGTAGAGCTTCCAAGTCCTCTTCCCCCAAATACTGCTGCGGGGGCAATTCGCTTTCTGGGGCACTCAGCTCGGCTGCCCAGTCGGCTATGGTCAGGGCCTTGAGATCCTCTGCCTCTGGCCGGGCTTTCTCTGGAGCTGGGGTCGGTGCAGCTGCAGGTGGGGAAGTTCGCCGGGCTTCGGCTACCGCTGCGGCTAGAGCACGGTTTTCCGCTTGGGCCGCCTGCAGTTGGGCCTGGAGCTGGCTCACTTGGGCTTGGGCTTCCTGCAAGCGATCTTGAGTTTCTCGCAGTTGGGCTTGGGTTTCTTGGAGCTGCACTTGCAGGCGGTGGGTGGCCTCGGCAGCTTCTTGGCGAACGTGGGCTAGGTCGGCAGTTAAGCGCTGTTTCGTGGACTGGGCCAGTTGGAGTTGATGTTGGTGCTCCTGCAGCGATTGGTTCAGGGCGGCCACTTGGGCTTCCATTTGCTGCAGAGTATGACGCAGGTGGGTTTGCTCTTGGAGCTGCTGTGCCTGATCCTGCTGTATCTTCTGCTGCTCCTGCAGTTGGGATCCCAGCTCTTGCAGCTTGTGTTTGGCTTGAGATTGCCATTCTGTCAGCTCGTGGCAGCGGCGACGTAGGATTTCCAGCTCTGCTTGGGCGGCTTGCAGTTGCGCGGATCCCTGAGTTTGCTGGGCTTGGAGTTGCTCCTCCAGTTCCCGAATGCGCTGTTGGGCAGCCTTTTGTTGTTCTGTCTCCTGTTGAATTTGGGCTTCCAATTGGGCAATGCGCTGCTGCTGCTCCTGCTGGCGGGCTTGATGGTCGGCAACCTGCTGCAGCGATTGTTCGACCAGGAGCTGTTGCTGCTGCCGCTGCTGCTCCAGTTGCGCTTCTAAGATGGCAATTTGCTCTTGGTAGCGCTCCAGCTGGGCTTTGTATTGCTGGGTAACTCTGTAGGTCTCTTGGGCTACCTGTAGAGGGGAGACATAAAGAGGGGGCTGATCGGGAATGGTGGACCACTGCTCCACCATCACCTCCCAACTGTTGGCAGCTCCTTTCTGGCGCCGCAGCCGCTGTTGCTTGTCCAAGGCCCATTCCAACCAGTGGGGTTGTACCCAGCCCTGCTGCACCAAGATCTCCCCCAGCTTGCGCTCCGGGTGCTGCCGCTGCTGAATCAGGGCCTGATGGATGTGCTCCAGCTCCAGATACCCATGCAGCATCAAGATCTCGCCGATACGCACCAGTTCGACCGGGATCAACGGATAGAGATCTTGGGGGGCAATCCAGCCGTGCTGCATACACAGCTCCCCCAACATCAAGGGGGTATCGGCCTTTTCCCACATGGCCTGAGCCAGTTGGGCGGGGGTGAGCAGTCCTGCTCGGTTGAGGGCTTCTCCCAAGCGGATCTCAAACTTTTCCTGCTCGATGGCGGTTGGGGTGGGGCTGGTCGGCGGATTCATTGGGCCTCTCGGACGGGAAGAGTAAGCTCTGCTACAACTATCGTAGTGGAAAATCTTTAGAGAAGTAGCATGCTGCAACCGAAACGCATTTTGTCAAGCCGAGGATCCACGGATTTTGCCGGAAGGTCGCTTTTTAAGTCCTAAGAGGGGCGCTGTTCTTGGCTTTGGGCAAACTGTTGCAGCCGCCGCAGCATCAGCAATTGTCCCAAGCCCAAGGGCAGGAGAGAGACGGCCTCTACCCGCAACTGCACCCAGCCGTTCCCCCACAGCCAGTCACAGTAGCCATCGGCTCCTCCCCACATCAGCAGGCGCAGCCGTTCCGGCAGCAGGGTTTCCACCTGGTGCATGATCGAGAGGGGGCCCCATTGGGCCGCAAAGGTGCTGCCCGGCTCCAGCCTTTCGGGAAGGGATCCCTGCAGTTGCTGGGGCCAGATCCACTGCTGCAACAATCCCACCTCTGTCAGACAGCGCTGCACGGTCGATGCACTGGCCTCGACTTCAACCCGGATGGTGGAGGATTGAAATGTCCCTAGCATATCCGTTCCGCGTGGGCGCTCTGGTGACCGGTGCCACGGTTCCCCCGGCGATGCGTAAACTACCCGACCCTGACTGCTTCGCAGTACAGGGCGGGCTTTCGGTAGCCCTGCAGTTGGCAAGCCAACCACGAACCTCTAGGCTGGTTTACAGCAGCCCCCAAAAGCGCAATCACATTCGCACCATTCAAATCCGCATCCCCTTCCCATCCACAGTGCCCACACTTGAACTGCTTCCCATTGCGGTAGGATTGCGCAGGGTCGGGATGAATGTGCAAACACCGGTGGCAGGTCTGCGACGTGTAGGCAGGCGGCACAAGAATCAGAGCAACCCCCGCACGCAGAGCCTTGTACTCCAAAAATTGACGGAGTTGATAAAACGCCCAACTGTTGGCCCTGCGCCGTTCAGTTTTACTGCGGGGTTGTTGGTTGATGCGCTCCCGGATCCCTGTCAAGTCTTCCAGAGCAAGAGCGCTGTTTGTCGCCTTTGCCCTAGAGACAATAGCTTTGGAGATGCGATGATTGACCCACGCCTGAAAGCGCCTCTCCTTGCCAGACAGCCGTTGCAACAGTTCTCTGCATCTGCGCCGCGAACTGCGGGTGCCCTTACTGGCTTTGCGTTGGAGTGCCGCCCTCAGCTTGGAGTAGTGGTCTCGGACTCGGTTCAACTGCTGTCCATTCCAGTTATCTCCTTCCGATGTATGAGCAATATCCGTCCTTCCCAAATCCACGCCCAGCACTCTATCCGTGCGTTGCGGTGGGCACGGTTCCGTTTCCACACAGATTTGAATGGAGTAGGAACCGTCTTTACGCTTGACCAGAGTGGCAGATTTGGGATTGGAGCCCGCCAGCCGTTCTCTCTGGTAACGGCCAATCGCCAGCTCAAAGCGCTCCCGACCCTCCACCGTGGTCAGCGACACCGACCAGTCTTTCTCGCGGAACGAAAAGATACGGGCATCGTAGGTCGCAAAGCCTCTCTTGAACGCTTTGACCGGACGGTTTTTCTGTTGGGCAACTTTACGGGCACCGGCCAGCCGTCTGCAGACCTGCTGAGCCAAGTTACTGGACAAGCCAAACCGAGCGCGAATCTGGTAATAGCAAAGGGACTGGAGTTTGACTGCGTTGACTACTTTTTCTGGTGTGTTTTGGTTGACCCAGTTCAACGCCTGCACAAAGGCATCGATTGTCGCATCCAACTTTGCGGCTTGCGACTGGGCTACCTTGAGCTTGCAGGAGACGGTCAGGACTTGGGTCATGATTCTATCGTAACTTCCGCATTCCTCCCGGCACTGACCCTACGGGTACAGTGCGGGGCTCCTGCGATTTCTAGCTGACTCTATTCTGGTCAATTTGTAGGGTTTGCCCACCCTTTCTCAGCAATCTTGTCTTTGAATCGTCCCCATTTGGTAGCCATCTTCGCCCAGAGCTTGGATGGAAAGATCGCAGCCCACCGAGCGCAGAGGCCCTCCTTCAGCAGCCCTGAGGACTATCGGCATTTGGAAACCCAAGCTGCTCAGCAACAGGCTTTGATCATGGGGGCAGCCACTCTGCGGGCCTACGGCACCAGTCTGCATATTCGGGATCCCGAGTTGATCCAACGCAGAACTGCTCAGGGCCTATCCCCCCAGCCTCTGACGATCATCTGCTCTGGCAGCGGAGATATTCCTGAGGATTTGCCGTTTTTTCGCCAGCCCCTCACCCGTTGGCTGTGGACAACTCCCAAGGGATCCCAAATTTGGCAGAACCGAACCGGCTTTGAGGATATCTGGGTGGCTGCCGATTGGGATCTGCCGGCACGGCTGGCGCGCCTGCGCAGCTTGGGCATTGAACGGGTGGGGTTGTTGGGTGGGGGGCGGCTTTTGGGGGCATTTCTGCAGGCAGGAGCCTTGGATGAGCTGTGGGTTACCCTCGCTCCGGTGCTGCTGAGTGGATACGCCGATGCCCCTGCCAGCATTGAGGGTTGGCAAGTGCAGGGATCCCCGCCCCAGTTGGAGCTGCTGGAATGCCGCCGCGGTTCCAAGGAGCTGTTTTTGCGCTACCGAGTCGAGTGGCCCTGAGAAATGCTCTATACAAACACAAAAATTTTTGGACAAATTCAGATTTCCCAGAAATCCACAGGTTTTCCCCAGGCTTTCCACAGGCGGGTGGGCTGTTTTCCACAGGGCCTTTCCCTCAGGGGGCGGCATCGGGGGTTTCTGTGGAAAAGTGGAGGTGGGTAAGGTTCAGGCGACTACACCCTGAGAAACGTAACGGGATCGCGCCATTTTTTCCCATCCCATCAAGGCCAATGGCAGGCTTTTGTCCGGTTGGATCCCTGGCTTGGGATTGACATCCCCCATAGGGCAGAGGGCAGAATAGCCCCACCTGAGGGCGAGTGGTGTGGAGATTTTCCCGAGCGCTCTCCTTAGAAAGAAAAGACTTCATCTGTTCTACGGCCCACGACAGGCTTAGGAACAGTTGTGAATGCCCTCCCTCCCATCCGCTGGGATAGGGGCAAGCTATGAACCTATATTGCTTGCTTTTCTTCTTGCGGGCCTGCTGAGGCCCCTAGCCTACCTAGGTTGGGTTTTGGTGTTGCGGGCTCGCTCTGTTCGAGCTGCCCAAGTTCTGGCTGTGGCCGCAGGTTTTGCGGGATGCCGTTTTCTCCCCTCTTGACCCCGAGTGAGTGGTTGGACTATGAGTTCTCACAGCGTTAGCATTTTGAGTGAAATTCCCGAGGAGCTGCATGACACCCTCCAAAACTACCTCTCCCGCCATCCCGACTGGGATCAGGATCGGGTGGTGACGGCAGCGCTCTCGTTATTCCTGCTCCAAAGCGGGGAGAGCGACCGGCGGGCGGCACGCATCTACTTGGACAGCCTGTTTCGCCGCAACTGAGCCCCAAGGATGGCCCGTGAAAACCGGGGCAGTGGGAACCTTTTGTTAGCCTGGGTAGGGATCCTGTCCCACCGCTGTCATTTGGACACTGGGGGGAGGGCGCTAAGAAGTGAAAAGGATCTCAAAAGAGGCAAAAAAGAGGCAAAGACGTGCCACGGGGCTTTGGGCGAGGAAAAGACAACCGGCAAGCGGCTGAGTCACAGGATCCAGAGCGGGGATCCGAGATCCCATCCCCAGAGGCGGCTCTGACGTGGGTTCAACGCTACCGACAGGCGGGGGATCTGAAGACTGCTCTGCACCTTTGCCGGCAGCTTACCCGCACCCAGCCGCGTTTGTTCGCCGCTCAGGCGTTGCTGGGATCCCTTTATCTGCAGATGGGGGATCCCCGCCAAGCTTTGACCCCCTTGCAACTGGCTCTGCACCTGCGGGGGGATTGGGTGCCGGCCTGGCAGGATCTGGGCGATGCCTGGATGCAGCTTGGCAACCCAGAGGAAGCGGCGCGAGCCTACGAACAGGGCCTGGCCTTTGCCCCCGGTGATGGGCAATTGCTTTTCCGATTGGGCAGTTGTTGGCTCACCCTGGGGAAATTGGCCCAGGCAATTGAGGTGTTGCAACAGGCAGCAGCAGCCCAGCCTCCCCAGGTCTATGCCTTGGCAGCTTTGGGGAATGCCCTGATGCTCGATGGCCAAGCTGAGGAAGCGGAAGGCTGGTTTCGCCAAGCTCTCGCCCTTGCACCCCAGGAGGGGCGAATTCTCGTTAACCTCGGCCATTGCCTGCACCTGCAAGATCGCTTGGAGGAGGCCGCCGATTGTCTGCAACGGGCCATCTTGCTGCTGCCGAGGGACGCCCAGCCCCACAACAACTTGGGCACCATCTTGCAGGAACAAAACCGGTTGGAAGCGGCCATTGAAGCCTATCGGCACAGCTTGCAGTTGGCCCCCCACTGGCCGGAGATCCACTACAACCTGGGCACGGCTTTGCTGACCCTGGGCCGCTACGAGGAGGGGTGGCGGGAATACGAATGGCGGCTGCAGCGACAAGAGGCGGCCTACCCGCGCTTTCTTTCCCCTCTGTGGACGGGATCCCCTCTGGGCCGCCAGACCCTGCTGATCTACGCCGAACAAGGGTTGGGGGACACGATTCAGTTTGTGCGCTACTTGCCGCTGCTGGCCGAGGCCCATCCCCAAGCGCAAATCTGCCTTCGCTGCCAGGAATCCCTCGTGGAGCTGTTCAGAGGGTGCCTGCCCCAGGTGCAGGTGATCTCGGAAACGGATCCCTTGCCCTCTTTCGATTGCCATCTGCCCTTGCTCAGCTTGCCGCAGCGGTTGGGCACCACTCTGGAGACGATCCCGGCCCGCATCCCCTATCTTGTCTATCCCGTTCATGCCGGCGGGCTGCAGATCCCTTTGAGCCTCTCCTGGCGGGAAGACTGGCCGGAGCTTTCCCAGGAGCGGATGAAGGTGGGGCTGGTGTGGGCCAGCGGTCGGCGTGCCCACCCTGATCTCAACCGCGTGCAAAGGCTGAAAAGTTGTCCTCTGGATCTGCTGCTCCAGCACTTGCATGTGCCTTCCATCCAGTGGGTTAGCCTGCAGGTGGGGGAAGATCTAAGGCCGCTGGGATCCCTATTGGAGCAGCACCAAGTGTTGGAGCTGGGATCCCGTTTCCGCAGTTTTGTCGATACAGCCGCAGCCGTTGCCCAGTTGGATCTGGTGATCAGCGTTGATACAGCCGTTGCTCATTTGGCCGGGGCAATGGGCAAGCCGGTATGGGTGCTGCTCCCCTTTGCTGCCGATTGGCGCTGGCTGCTCCATCGAGAAGATAGCCCCTGGTACCCCGGGGTAATGCGACTGTTTCGACAAGACACACCGGGAGACTGGGTTGGCGTGTTGAGGCGAGTCCAGGTTGCCCTCGAAGAGAAGTTGCAAGGGATCCCTTCTCAAGACCGTGCCTGTTCCTCTCCCTGAACGATGCGCTGAAACAGATAGCCGGTGCCTCGGGCCGTCAGGATCAGCTCTGGGTTGCTGGGGTCATCTTCCAGCTTGGCCCGCAGCCGCGAGATGTGGACATCCACCACCCGCGTATCCACATGGCGCTCCGGGGTATAGCCCCACACCTCTTGCAAAATCTCGGAGCGGGAAAAAGGCTCCCCCGACCGACTGACCAACAACTCCAGCAGACTAAACTCCATCCCCGTCAGGCGAATGCGCTCGTCCCGTTTGTAGACCTGCCGCTTGTTGGTATCGATGCGAATATCCCCCACTTGAATCACCCCGGAACTGGGGATCCCATCGTGGGCCGACCGCGCCACCCGTCGCAACACCGACCGAATGCGAGCTTCCAGCTCCTTGGGGGAAAAGGGCTTGACCACATAGTCGTCTGCCCCCAGCTCCAGCCCCGTGATACGGTCGGCCACATCGCCCAGCGCCGTCAGCATGATGATGGGGATGTCGGATTCTTTGCGCAGCTCCTGGCAAACCCCATAGCCATCCAGCTTCGGCATCATCACATCCAGCACCACCAGGTCGGGATCCTGCTTGTGGAAAACCTCCAGCGCCTCCTCGCCGTCCGAAGCTGTGACCACATCGTATCCGATCATGGACAGACGGGTTTCCAAGATGCGTCGAATGCTGGCCTCATCATCGACCACCAGAATCCGTTCCTTACGCTGTGCTTCCACGGTGCTGCAACTCCTGAACTTCTAACGGTACTCGGTAAAAGAGAAATCTGAAAAAGAACTGAGGTGGGCGCTAACTTGAGTTGGGCGGATACAGGAACCTCAGGGGCTGCTCCTCAGTTGGGCAGACTCACCGAGTGAAATTGAACACTCACAAGCAATCATCTGCAATTAACCAAAGCCGCACCCCAGGGATGCAGCTCCGGGAAACAAGCACCAAGCAGAAGGCCCTCTCGGCAGTGGATTCAATCTTGTTAAAAGCTCCAACTTCAATCCCACCTGATGATGCTGTCCAGTACCTGGTGCAAGGCACTCCTCCCCCCAAACCATTGCTCAAACCTGAGAGGCCTTCGTAAGAAGTTACTTTCCATAACCTAATTTATCATCCAAAATCGGCTGCCAACCCGCCTCGATGCTCTATTTTGCGGCTATTGGGCCGGACTTGATACATACCTTCACAACTTTTTCAGACCGATGCCCATGTTTTGGGATGTCCCTCAGGAAAAGCTGGGGATCCTTGACCGTTTGCGGTGGGAACAGCGTAGCAACTGGCCAATAGCTCGGCGGAACGGATTTCTCGATCTGTATGATGCTCCAAAACACGCCGCAACAGACGTTCTGCCTCCAGCCAAGCAGCCAAAGGCAGCGAATCCTCCGGCAGAGGCAGTGTGGAGCTGGGCAGGGATCCCAAGGCACGCAAGGCAGAAGCGGAGACCCAGGCAATCGGGCTGGGCCGCTGGGCCACCCGGCAGGGATCACAGACCAAGCCACCCCATTGGGGGCTGAAAAAAACGCCGTCGACCAACTCCCCTTGACAGAAGTAACAAGCCTGCACCTGAGGGGCAAACCCTGCCAACGCCAGGAGGTGATACAACCCATGGGTGAGCAAGGGCAGAACGGCCTGTTCCGAAGCAGCCCGCTCGATGCGTTCCAAGTGTTCGACCAACACCACAAACAGCTCTTCCTGGGCTTGATCGGGCAAGGCCAACAGCAAGGCCACCTCCGCCAAATACTGCGCTGCTGTGAGATGGGCTAAGCTGCGGCTGAGACGAGGAAAAGTCTGCAGGGTTTCCGCTTGGACGATGCGCTGTAAACGCTGGGAGGTATCTGCTTGGGCAGACCAACGCCCCCGCACCATCAGCAAATCGTTGATGACAAAAGGCTCCATCCGCCCGCCCAGCTTGGAAGGCTGCTTACGGGATCCCTTGGCCACCGCCCGGATTAACCCTTGCTCGCGGGTCAAGATGGTTACAATCCGATCCGCCTCTCCCAGGGGGATCCCTTTCAGGTTGATGCCCGTAACCCGATAGGTGCGCCCACTCATGGGGTTCCTCTGGCTCGCAGCTCTTGCATCAGCTCCAGCCCCCAAGAGGTGCCAATACGGCTGGCCCCCGCCTGGATCATGGCCTCTGCTTGAGCCACCGTGCGAATGCCGCCCGACGCTTTCACCCCCACTTTGCCGCGGCTGAGTTGCCACAACAGTTGCACATCTGCCGGCGTCGCCCCCCCCATCCAGCCGGTGGAGGTCATCAAAAAAGCCGCCCCCGCATCGATACAAATCTCCCCGGCCAGCTTTTTCTCCTCCTCGGTCAGCAGAGCCGTTTCCAAAATGGCCTTGACGCAAACCCCCGTTTCTTCCACCAGTTGGGCAATCTCAGCATGGAGGCGATCCAGCTCCCCCGCCTTGAGCCAAGCCAAGTTGATGCGGACATCCAGCTCCCGGCACCCCTGCTCCACCGCCAGTTGGGCCTCGTAGAGCTTAGCCTCTGCAGTGGTTGTGCCCAGGGGAAACCCCACCACCGTGCTCACCTTGACCGGGGATCCGTGCAGCCGCTCCACCACCCGCGGCACATAGCAGGGAGGAACACAAAAAGTGGGGAAGCCATAGCGCAAGGCAATCTCACACCCCTGGTCAATCTGTTCTGGAGTAACCATCGGCAACAGCAGAGTATGGTCGATGTACTCCGCCAAATTGAGCGAGCTATCCGCTATGCCCTTGCGCTCCAGAGAGAGCATTGGTCGATCCCCCAGCACCCATCTTTACTCTAGCTTCAGTTTTCACCTGCAGGGATCCCCAAAGAGGGCTGAGCCTCTGGCCACAGCCAACCCACCAGGGCATCCCTTCGACCCCACAGTGTCCATTCCCTCGGCACAGCTCACACAGGCTGCTGCCCGATTGCGAGCCCTGATTGACTCGCGGGGGGGCATGGGTTAACTGTACTCAGGCACAAATGCGGGGCAAAGGTGCAGGCGCCGAGGTCACCTGCAGCAATCGGGGGATGCGGCTGCTGTCGTAGATGCGAAATTCTTTTTCCAAGATGGCTTTTTCGTCGCGCACCGCCTGGTTCAATACGATGGATCCCTCTGGATCGGAGACGGAACGGTGAAAAGTGCCGGGAGGAATGCGCAAAATGCCTCGGTTCGCTTCCAGGCGCACAATATGGAAGGGATCCCGCCAGCTAAAATTCACCAGGTAAAACGTCCGTCCGCCCCATAGAGCCAGTAGGTTGTCCTCTTGGTGTGGATGCATATAAAACTGCCAATAGCCCTGAGGATTATTGGGGGGACTGATGGCCGGCCCATCGTGGTAAACCAAATCGCGGGCGTTGGATCGCGCAACCGTGATGTCAAAAAAACGCACGCCGGGAGTATCTCGAAATTGATGGAAAGGCAATAGGGCAAACATGGATCTCGACATAGGGACACTTGACCAACGACAGGAAGATAAAGAGGTTTTCACACTGTTTCCCGCTGTTTCGCAGTGTGAAGGAGAAGTTATGTCGTAGTTTAGTCAGGTGCGGCGGAGGGTTCAAACCTGAGATAGCATCACATCTATGCGCAGATCGAATAGATGGGATCCATGAACATCTCACAACTGCAAACCCTGGTGGCTGTGGTGGAGCGGGGGAATTTCAGCGATGCCGCTCTGCAATTGCACATTTCCCAGTCGGCGGTGAGCCGGGCCATTGCCAGCCTAGAGGAAGAATTGGGGGTGACTCTACTGGTGCGCGGTCGCTTTGGGGCGCGCCTAACCCCGGTGGGGGAGCGACTGCTGCGCCATGTTCGCAAAATGCTGCAACTGCGGGAACAAATGGATTATGAGGCCAACCTGGAAAAAGGGTTGCGGGGGGGAAATGTGCGAGTTGCCGCTTTTCGCAGTGCTGCAACCCATTTGCTGCCGCCGGTGATCGCCCGCTTCCGCCAACAATTTCCCCAGATTACCCTCACCCTCACAGAAGAAGATCCGGCCACTGTCGAACATCTGTTGCGATCGGGCCAGGTGGATATTGGCCTGTTGCCCCTGCCGCGGGCTGGTGAGGATCTACAGACGTGGGAGATTGCCCGCGATGAGTTCATTGTGTTGGTTCCGCTGAGTTTTGGGCCCCTGCCGGAAACCCTGACCTGGGAGGATCTTTCCCGTTTTTCCTACATTCTCTACAACTACGCCGAATGCACCACCGCGGTGCGGAACCACTGGGAAGCTGCTCACCAAACCCTCAAGGTGGCCTACTTGGTGAAGGAAGACTCCACCATTGTGAACATGGTGGCACAGGGTCTGGGGGCTGCCATCTTGCCCCGCTTGGCCGCCATTCCCATTCCCGAAGGGATCCAGATCCGCCGGCTGCCGATCCCACTGGAGCGGGTGATCGGGGCTGCCGTTCTGGCCTCTGCGCTGCATCCGCCTGCAGTATTTGCCTTCCTGGAAGCCTTGCGGGGAAACCCATCCCAGTTGCCAAGTTAACATTGCATCGGGAGTACAAGGCAGCTTTGTTGACACCACGCTCATCCATCCAGTGACGCAAGCATTGGTTGCGGACAAACTGGGCAGGGCCTCATCCAAGGCTTGGTATGGCGCTGGAGCGGCGTTGAGGAGTTTGGCTTCCCTGACCAGCATGGGTTTATTTCATTGCAGGTCTATATCATTGCAGGTCTATAGTCATTTCAAACTAGATTGAGACACCCCCGCTGCTGCCCAAACGTTCCACGCCGCTTCCACAATCACCTTTAGATCCTGTCCCAGAGGGAGAAAGGAGCTAGGAAGCAATGCAACGGAAATGTTTCATTCCTGTTTAAAATGACAACAACAGGGCAAAAACTGTCCTGGAAGGACGGGGCTTTAGACCCAGTTTTTGGGTAACGCAGTGAAAATCGGCGGCCAATGTACGTTGGGGCAAGGCCAGCAGATCCTCCCCCGCCAATTTTTGAAAAGACTTGCCCACCCCAGTTACCTTGCCCTTCAAGTGCGATCACTACCCTATCTCCAATCGCGCCGAGGAGATAGAGTTCTCCAGCCGTTGAAAGGGGTGGCGGGAATTACAACGGTTTTTTGCCCAGACCACTTTCTATCGCCCAGCGGGCCAGTTCTGTGCGGTTGTGCAGGCCGGTTTTGCCCAGCATGTTGCTGACGTGGCTTTCAACGGTGCGCTGGCTCACCCCAAGAACTTCGGCAATCTCGCGGTTGGACAGGCCCCTGGCCACGTACTGGATCACCTTAGTTTCTGTTGGCGTCAGCTCAATTTCCCGATCCAGTTTTATGACGGGTTGAACGCCCGCGCCCTGCATTTGTAACAGGCGCTCAGTATGTTTGAGAGAAGATTCCACCTGCGCCACCAATTCTTCCGGCTCAAAGGGCTTGACCATGTAAACATCTGCCCCTGTGGTCAGGCCGCGCACCCGGTCTGCCGTTTGCCCACGCGCCGACAGAAAAATCACAGGTATCCAGTCTGTAGCACTGTTGGAGCGAATGGTTTCAACAAAGGTATAGCCATCCATCTCTGGCATCATCACATCGCAGATGATCAGGTCTGGTGTGAAATGGCGCATCGCTTCCAACCCCTCCAGACCGTTGCTTGCCGCCACCACCTCATAACCGCGAAACTCTAGGTAGTCCTTGGCCAGCAGGATTAAGTTCGGATCGTCATCGATGAGCAACAGTCGCTTTGGGTTGTCCACGGTTTACCTTTTGAGCGCTAAGCTAAAAAGTTTTAGGTGAAGAAATACGGAATCTCCTGTTTCCGTGACTTTCACTGTAGGGAAACGACTCTTGAGTACCACCCTTTTGCTTGCTCAATTGGGGAGCAGCCTATGGTAACTGTGCCTTACCCCTAGGATATCACACATGGAAGAAGTGGAAGTATCCACTTGCGAAATGCTGGCAACAGTATCTCTACGGAATTTAGGAGCCCTGGCTGGCAACAGTATCTCTACGGAATTTAGGAGCCCTAGTTGGTAACCTTATCCCACAAACCTGGCAGAGCTGGCCTCTGCTCTGAAATCGCAGTGCCCAACACATAACCGCAATCTACCCAAAAATTTGTATCTCGTGTGTCTATATATCACATACCTATATGCTTAAGTACCGATATATCTAACATCTGCTACCTGTTCATAGTGTCCGTATGTCTTCTGGCCGGGGTTTCCACGTAGGCAGGCGGGCAGAGCTGATGGAGAATGGAAGAAAGCCTGCGCTTTAACGACAGCCGACATGGGGAGAACGGGTGGAAAAGGGCACACTGGTGGAGTTTCGTTACAATAACGACCGTGTGTTGGCAGTGGTTCAGGGCACTGAGGGTAAGAAGAACCTACTGCTGGGGGTGCCTTCCGGGCAGGTTCATAGTGTTCACCCTCGCCAGATTACCTTTGCTTTGAACGGGGGATCCAGCTTCACGGCTTCCGACATCCCCGGCTTTTGGCAGGCGGTGCAAGCAAAGTTGGATCCCGAAAGTTTGGCGTTGGCCTGGGAACTGGTGCAGGAGGAGCGTCAGCCCCTGAGCTTGGCGGAGATGGCTCGGCTGTTGTTTTCTGATGATTCCCCGGTCTCCACCTATGCCGCCTACCGCCTCTTGAGCGAGGATCGCACCTACTTCAAGCAAAAGGGGGAAAGCTACGAACCCCGCACTCCGGCTCAGGTGAAGGAGATCCTCCATCAAATGGCCGTCGCCCAACAACGGCAGCAGGAACAAGCAGAGTTTGAGGCCCACCTGCGGGAGGCTCTGGCTCATCCCGGCCAAGGGTATCCCTGGACTCCTGCCGAGCGGGCCCGCCTGGAGGTGCTGGAACGCCTGGCCCTGCAGGGAGCAGCAGCAGCCATTCGCAGCCACGAGGATCTCTCTTCCAATCTCAACCCGTCGGATCGGGAACGGGCCTCGCAACTGCTGGAGCTGATGGGGTTTCCTGACACTCCGCAGGGGGCTTTTGAAGCTTTGGTGGCTCTGGGGCTGTGGAGCCGCCACGAGAACCTGGCCCTGCGCCTCACCGGGATCCCAACCCAGTTCCCGAAGGCGGTGGAGCGATACACCCAAGCCCTGCTCAGCCAGCCTCCCTCTTTCTGGGATCCCCACCTGCGGCAGGATCTCACTCACCTCCACACCTACACCATCGATGATGCCAGCACCCGCGACATTGACGATGCCCTCAGCGTCGAGTTCTGGTCGGATGACGCGGTGAAGCTCTGGATCCACATTGCCGATCCCAGTTGTTGGGTGCAGTGGGGGGATCCCCTTGATTTAGAAGCCCGCAAGCGTGGCACCAGTGTCTATTTGCCGGAGCGGGTGATCCCGATGTTCCCGCCGGAGTTGTCCACTGGCCCGATGAGCTTGGTGCAGGGAGAGGTGCGGCCTGCCCTTAGCTTTGGCATTCTACTGGGATCCGACGGCCAGATCCGGGATTCCGAAATTTGCCTCAGCCAGATCAAAGTGACCTACCGCCTCACCTACGAAGATGCCGATGAAATGTTGGAGTTGGGGGCAGAGGCTCAACTGACAGCCATTGCCCGGGCAGCCCAGTGGCGTTATGCCTGGCGGATGGCTCAAGGGGCAATCCAAATTGGCTTGCCCGAGCAAGATATCAAGGTCATCGACGAGATCCCCCACCTCCGGGTAATCGAGGATACTCCTGCGCGGCAGATGGTGGCGGAAATGATGGTGCTCACCGGCGAGGTGGCGGCTCGCTTCGCCAGCCAAAATGGGATCCCGGTGCCCTATCGTCTGCAGCCGGCTCCCGACTTACCTCCTCCCGAAGTGCTGGATAGGTATCCCCAGGGGCCAGTTCGGTCTTTTGCCATCATGCGCTGTCTATCGCGGGCGGAAGTAGCCACCCAGCCGGGGCGACATACGGGGCTGGGGCTTGAGGCCTACTGTCAGGTTACCTCCCCGATTCGGCGCTACCTGGACTTGGTGGCCCACTACCAGATCAAGGCCTTTTTGCGCGGGGATCCCTTGCCGTTGACGGAGGCGGATGTGCAGCAGCTGCTGCTGGGGATTGAGCCGGGCACCGCTGAGGCCAACCAGGTGGAGCGGAAATCCAAGCGCTATTGGAGCATCGAATACCTGCGCCTGCGACCGGGGCAAATTTGGCGGGCTCTGGTCTTGGGCTACCTGCGCGAGCAGGAAAACTTGGTGTTGGCCATGCTGGATGAGATTGCCTTTCGGGTGCCGGTGCGCCTAGAACGCCAGATTCCTCTGGGGGCTTGGATCGAGTTGGAAGTTGTGCAGGCGGATCCCCGTGCGGATGTGATCGAGCTGCGCGAGGTGGGACGAGAGGCGGCCATGTGCGGATAGATGCACCTTAACCTGCTGCTCACCCAATCTGCGCGGATAGCTGATACAACAGAGGGGGAAGTCTCAAAAGTCTGGATCGTGAATTTTCTTTAGGGGGGATCCCATGACTGCACGACCTTCCGGCCCACCTCCAATCGTTTACATTCTTTTGTTCGCGATACTGGGAGGCGGCGGCTGGTATGCCTATCGTTCCGGCCTGTTGGACTCATTCCTGAATAGAGGGAACACGCCTCCTATCCCCAGCCAGATTCCAGCTGCCCGGCCCCAAGCCCCAACAGCGCCCAACCCCCCTCAGGCCCAGGTACCCAACCCGCCTGCCAACGCCGTTAATCTGGATACTTCTCTGCCCAACCCAGCAGTGCTCCAGATGGATGGCAGCGTCACGATGATCCGGATCGTCTTGGCCCTGAAGGGAGGCTACACCCAGCGCAACCCCGGCATTCCCCTCGCCTATGGGATCCCGGATGGCAAGCCCAATGGATCCAATGCCGGCCTGAAGGCCCTGATGGAAGGTCGCATCCAGATGGCCGCTAGCTCCCGCCCCCTCAATGCCAGCGAAGTGCAGGCGGGTCTACAGGCGATCCCGGTGGCCAAAGATGCCCTGGCGGTGGCGGTGGGGGTGAACAACCCCTACAAAGGAGGACTGACGCTGCAGCAATTGGCCGATATCTTCCAGGGTCGGATCACCAATTGGAGCCAGGTGGGCGGCCCGGATCGGCGGATTCGGGTCCTCAATCGCGCCCCCCAGAGCGGCACCTACAGCGTTTTCCAAGAACTCGTGTTGTTGGGGCTGCCCTTCGCTCCCGATAACCCTCCCTACTTCACCACCGCCACAGAAGATGTCACCACCCCGCTGCTGCGGGCTTTGGGAGAAGATGGCATCACCTACAGCACTGTCGATCAGGTGCAAAACCAGCAAACGGTGCGGATTGTGCCCATCGACGGCCAGATGCCCACCCGTGAGGCCATCCAGAGGGGCAGCTACCCCTTGGCGCGGAATGTGTTTTTGGTGGCACCTCAGAGGACTAGCCCTGTGGTGGCCGATTTCATCAACTACGCGCTCTCGGATCAAGGCCAGCAAATCATTGGCCGCACTGAGTTCATCCCCCTCCGATAGCAACCCAAAAATAGCATCTGAGATAGCCGCCGACAGCAAGCGCAGCGATATCTCTGGGCTTTTCCAGAAGACGCCTTCCACCTGCTCCTATTCAAGGCACTTAGTCGTTTCAGGTTAGAGTGAGGCGCCTGAGCTATTGAGAAAAGCCTTTGGCCGCGTGCGTTCAACGTTTTAGGGGTGGGTGCAGCGTCCTAGTTTGAATCCAAATGACCCTAGATGTTAGAGAGGGGGCCCTAATTTTCACCAAAGTTCAATTTTTCAGTTCTCTCGGCGCACAGCACTCTCATGCCACTTGCCCAACACCCGGTCGGATAGAGCACTCAAGGAAATGAAGATCAGGATCCCCAAGCCGGTGACCAAAATCAAGGCCGCAAACATGCGGGGCACCTGCAGGTTGAAGCTGGAGATCAAGATCTGGTAGGCGATCCCGGCCCGCTGCCCGCCAGTACCAGCGACAAACTCCGCCACCACCGCCCCAATCAAAGAGAGGCCACCGCTGATGCGCAGGCCCCCCATGAAATAGGGCATGGCACTGGGTAGCCGCAAGTAGATCAACGTTTGCCAGCGGTTGGCCTTGTACAGTTGGAACAGGTTGAGCAGGTTGTGATCGACGCTGTTCAGCCCCAGAGTGGTGTTGGAAAGAATCGGGAAAAAAGCCACAATCCAGGCGCACACCACCATCGCGGCAAAGGTGTTGTTGCGCAGCCAAATGATGATCAGCGGGGCGATGGAGACAATGGGCATCGTCTGTAAAATCACCGCATAGGGGAAAAAGCTGCGCTCAATCCACTTGCTCTGGGTGAACACAATCGCGACCAAAAGCCCCGACACTGTGGCAGCCAAAAAGGCCACCACCGTAATTTGCACAGTGATCAACAGGGAAGGAAAAAGCGTTCCCCAGTCGCGGATGAGGGTTTGCACCACCAAAATCGGCCCCGGCAAGAGGTAGTGGGGCACTCCTGTTACCCGCACCGCCACTTCCCAGCCCACCAAGAAGAGGATCCCGACGAGGACGGGGGCAATCACTTCCAGATTGAGCCAGCGGCTCAGATTCAACCCCTTCGCGGGCACCCCTGAGCCGGCACTCGGTATGTCTGCCTCATCCGTGGGTTGGGATCCGAGTTTTTCTCCAACTGCGCCGGTCAGCCTGGGCAGAGTCCAATCCGGCCAATGCAGAGGCCAGCCCTCCCCCAAGCCAACAAGGGATCCCAGCCAACGGCGCCATGGCTCGAGAAGCTGGACAAACAGGTCGAACATATCGTGAGGTTGGGGCATCAAGGGACTTACGCAACAGAGAGAACACCGCTAAGCCAGGGATCCCATCAGCGCAAACGTCCAGCAGAGAGGGGGCGCAAATAGGGGGGATCCTGAGCTGAGCCGTGCATGGCCTCGTGCAGACGGGCCGACACTTCACGGCAGTAGTTGTTGTAAAGGGAAGAGGTGCGAAAGTCTTCCGAGCGGGGATAGGGCGCATCGATGGGAATATCGGCTATCACCCGCCCTGGGCGAGCCGCCATCACCACCACGCGGTTGGACAGGTAGACGGCCTCGTAAATGTTGTGGGTAACAAAGATCACCGTCCAGCGCTTTTCTTGCCACAGCTCCAACAGGTCGCTGTTCAACTTGCTGCGGGTGATTTCATCCAGAGCTCCGAAGGGTTCATCCATCAGCAACACCTGCGGCTTGGTTACCAGGGCGCGAGCAATGGAAACCCGCATGCGCATGCCGCCCGATAGCTCGCGGGGAAAACTGCGCTCAAACCCCCGCAGGCCCACCAGTTGCAGAGCTTCCAAGACATCTCGATTGGCTTTTGGCTTGGGCTCACCTGCCAACTTTAAGGGTAGCCCCACATTGTCCATCACCGTCGCCCAAGGCATAAGGGCCGGTTCCTGAAACACAAAGGCCAACTTGGGTTCCCCTTGGGGAGCATCCTTCTCAAGATTTTGCCCCCATTCGATAGAGCCTGTGGTCAGATGCCCCAGACCTGCCACCAACCGTAGCACTGTGCTTTTCCCACAGCCGGATGGCCCCACCAAGCTAACGAACTGCCCTTCTTGGATGGTCATATTCATGTCCTGCAAAGCCACCGTGCCATTGGAATAGACCTTGCTGACATGGTTGAGGGTAATGACAGGGGTGGGCATGGCTGGCAATTCCCGGAGCGGAGGAAGCACACACTTTCAAAATAACCCTCTCTGCCGCCTCTGCTTGGTAGGCGTAACTACAACTCTTTCCCTCAGAACCGGTTTCCAGAGAGTTTCTCACGGAAAGCTTGCGATGACCCAAATCGGAGCAGCAAGTCGGTATGATGTTGCCGACCACCCTCTGGCCAAGGAACACATGGGATCCCCATTTAAACCGGTTGCAGGTGCTGTTACAGCCCCGCAAGGGTTTCGAGCTGCTGGAGTGGCCGCTGGCCTCAAGCCCTCAGGAGCTGCGGATCTGGCTTTGATCGTTTCCGAGTGCGATGCGGTTGGGGCAGGCGTTTTTACCACCAATCAGGTCAAAGCAGCCTGTGTTACCTACAACCAAGGGATCCTCGCCCAACAGCAGCCGGTGCGGGCCATCCTCTGCAATGCTGGGCAAGCCAACGCCTGTACCGGCGAAGAAGGGGAGCGCAACAACGCCCAACTGGCCCTCTGGGTGGGAGAACGGTTGGGGATCCCGGCCCATCAGGTGCTCACGGCCTCCACAGGGGTCATCGGGCGACAACTGGAAATGCCGAAAATCCAAGCAGCCCTGCCTGGCCTTATCGACAGCCTCTCTCCAGAGGGGGGGGAGAGCGCCGCCCGCGCCATCATCACCACCGACTTGGTGACCAAAAGCGTTGCCCTGCAAGCTGAGATCGACGGGTACACCGTCAGGGTCGGGGGCATTGCCAAGGGATCCGGCATGATCCACCCCAACTTGGCCACGATGCTGGCTTTTTTAACCTGTGACGCGGCTGTGGATCCCCGCCTGTGGCAGCAGATCCTCAAGCAAGCTGCCGACCTCAGCTTTAACCAAATCACGGTGGATGGGGATACCAGCACCAACGACATGCTCTTGGCCCTGGCCAACGGCCAAAGTGGGATCCCACCCCTGCAAGCCGGCACAGAAGCTGCCCAGACTTTGGCGGAGATGGTCAACCAAGTTTGCATTCATCTGGCTAAGGCCATTGCCCGCGATGGGGAAGGAGCTACCAAGCTGCTGGAAATTCGGGTGTGTGGGGCTGTGGATGATGGGGCAGCCCGGCATATGGCCCGTGTGATCGCCAGCTCTCCCTTGGTGAAGGCGGCAGCTTTTGGCAACGATCCCAACTGGGGACGGGTGGCAGCCGCCGCTGGACGGGCCGGGATCCCTTTTGACAGCCGCCGGTTGGATATCCGTCTGGGGGATTTTCTGCTCATGCAGGCGGGAATGCCCCTGGCTTTCGATCGCAAGGCAGCCTCTGAGTACTTGAAAGGGGATCCGGTGACCTTTACCGTGGATCTCCATCAGGGATCCGGCCAGGGCGTGGCCTGGGGCTGCGATCTCAGCTACGATTACGTGCGCATCAACGCCGAATACACCACCTAATGGGGGATCCCAGCCATGACCACCGAATCGAACGCAAATAACGGCTTTTCCACCGAAGCCCAAGCGGCTTTGGCCAAAGAAGCGAGGCTTTCCCTATCCGGCTGGCAACAATGAGTCGAGGCTTAGCCTTGGTTTCATGCCACCAACATCCGCAACGCACCGGCCCACAACCTGGTGCAACTGGGCATTGGTGGCTGGCAAGTGCCACGGCAAGGGGTGAAGGTGTGCCGGGAGCGGGCCACCCACATCCTCACCGTTACCGACATCACCGAAATGGGCTTGGATGCAGCCGCCGATTTCGCCCTCGAAAAAGCCCTAGACGGCACCGATTGTGTGTACATCAGCTTCGATATCGACTGCATCGATGCCGGCTTTGTACCCGGTACAGGCTGGCCAGAGCCGGGTGGGCTGCTGCCGCGGGAAGCGCTCTACTTGCTCAAGCGCATTGTGCGGGAAGCACCGATCTGTGGCCTGGAGGTGGTGGAAGTCTCTCCCCCCTACGACATTAGCGATATCACAGCTCTAATGGCCACCCGAGTTATTTGCGATACGCTGGCCCATTTGGTGGTATCTGGGCAACTGCCGCGCCGAGAAAAGCCCGCCTACATCCACCCGGAGGCGACGCCAGAAATGGTCGGCGACTGGAGGTGAGAGATGCACGAGACCGACATGACCCGCGCCTTGATCCAAACACTACGCGACTGGTGGCAAAGTCAGCCGGGACAGCCTCAGATCGCTCGGGTGCACCTGGTGGTAGGACAGTTCACCTGTGTAGAGCCGGCCAGCCTAACCTTTGCCTATGCCGCACAAACCCAGGGTACTTTCCTACAGGGATCCCAGTTGGTCATCCGGGAAACGCCGCTCATTGCCTATTGCCATCCCTGCGGCCAAGAGTACAAGCCAGAGATAGGCCGGCGCTATGCTTGCCCCAACTGTGGATCCCCGATGGAAGAGATTCGCTCGGGCCGAGAGCTGAAAATTGACTACATCGAAATTGACTACATCGAATGTTCAACAAACTTCACCCCACCGGCGCAACCAGAAGTCGCCTAGGCCGCTCCAAAGCTAAGTCCCAGAAGGACAGCTGCTCCCAAGCTGAGGATGAACATCAAGCCGGCAGGCATTAACGTTCGGGTTTTGCGGTAGCGCAGGGCGAATACGATAGATCCCAGCACTGTCGTCCCCAGGCCCAAGCCCAGCCCCCAGCGGGGATCCACCCCCAGCAGCCCATAGCTGACTCCGCTGAGGGCGGCCCCAACCAGCCCCCCGATGAGAGACTTGGAGCTTTTGCCTTTGCTATAGCCGATTGCTCCGCCCACCAAAAGCAGTGCCCCGTAGACCAGCAAGGTGATTTGTGCGGCCAGCATGATGGGAAAACCTTGTCCTCTCTAGGTTTAATCCACGAGGATATCGCGAATCAAGGGCAAGCGAATGCTGATGTAGCGATTGAGAATTGAGGCATCGACACTGCTGAGGGCGTGTTTTTTCTGACAGGCGCTCAGAAGCAGGTTCACCAAGTCATCGTCACGCTTTGTGAGCCAATCTGGCCTGCCAATCTCGCTGACCAAAGACCAAAACTGGCGTACCATTTCAGGAGTCATGGCATCCATTTTGTGGAGATAGGGGCTGAACTGCAAAAGAATGGTCTAGGCCATCGATTCGATTCTAGAAAAAAGACCTCATCCCCGAGGACAATATTTCAGCTCCGTCACAACTTAGGATAAGATGTTATGCTTTCCCACAAAGCTCAGCAAGCAGTGCCCCTTCTGGCTTTGTGAGAATCTTAGGAAGGTAAACTGGCAACTCCTGACATATATCAACATTAGGCGTTAAAAAACGATGATTCCTGTCAAAATCTCGACATCAGCACCAGAAGGTTCACAAGCCCCCTTATCCAAGCTGTAAGACAGGGAATCTGGGCGAGCAGGGGCTAGCGCAAGGCGTACTGTAACCTATAGGCTCCTTCTTCTCGTGGCTTATGGGTGTTGGCCCGCAGGGTATAAGTGCCGGTGCGGGGCAGAAAGGCAATCATCAGAGCATCGGTTCCACCCCCTTGGTCATCATCCCAAGCCCTGACTTCTCCACTGGGATCCAGCAGCTGCAAAAAGGCATCGAAATCGGAGCTGGTCATGGAAGCGATCAGGATCTGGCCGGCGCGGGCGGCAATGGGATATTCGTCCATCCAACTGCCATCCTCGGGATGCTGAAGGGATCCCTCCTGCAGACGGCCCGATAGGCTTTCCTGCCAATCTACCTGGGTGAGGATATAGGTGAGCCGGTAGTTGCCGGTGGATTCCGGCTCAAAGCTGGTGGCCCGCAGGGTATAGGTGCCTCCCTCCGGCAGACGCACTGCCAACAGGGCATTCACATCCAGGCCAGAGTCATCGTCAAAGCCGATCACCCGCCCTTGACCGTCCACCAGCTCCAGATAAGCATCAAAATCTTCGCTCTCTAGGGCCGCAATCAAAATCTGTCCCGGCTCAGCGGTGACGGGGATCCCATCCCAAAAGCTGCCGTACTGGCGGCTGACTTGATCTCCCACCTCCAGCGCTCCCGTCACGGTTTGGCTGCCTCTCCACAGAGCAGAACGGGTCAGCGCAGATCCCACCGGCAAGCCTCTCTCTCCCACCCGATCCAGCAGCCGACAGCCGCCGGCCAACCCCAATGCCACCAGAGCCAGAGTCAAACGGGATCCCCAACGGCGAGGAGATGCGCAAGAACGATACCAGCTCAACATCGGAAGGGATCCCTTTCTAAAGAATGGCAACTGTAGACTGATCCTACCCCCTGATTGATTGAGCGAAAAGTTGGTCAGAGACGACAACTTCTGCCAACTTCGTGCTGAGTTTTGAGGTTGTTGGCTTGCCCCTTCCTTGCTGTTTCAGCCGAGAGCAAACTGTTGGCCTACAGGGTTTCCCAAGCTTGCAAGACGGCTTCTAGGGCCAGCCGCCCATGGTAGAGATGGGTTCCCCCCTGCAAGTAGACGGTGTAGGGATCCCGCATCGGCCCATCGGCAGACAGCTCGGCGCTGCTCCCGGCAATAAAGGTGCCTGCTGCCATCACCACCGGGTCTGCATAACCGGGCATCACCTCCGGAACTGGGGTGAGGTAGGAATCCACAGGAGAACTGTTTTGAATCGCTTGGCAGAAAGCCTGCAGCTTTTGCGGGGATCCCAATTGAATGGCCTGGATGATATCGGTGCGGGGAGTTTGAGGCAGAGGCGAGACCGGGTAGCCCAAATCAGAAAACACCTGCGCCGCCAGATGGGCGATCTTCACCGCTTCGGCCACCATCTGCGGGGCCAAGAACAAGCCTTGAAACAGAAGGCGGTTGAGATCTAGAGTTGCCCCCCCCTCCGAACCAATGCCCGGAGCCGTTAACCGACAAGCGGCTTGCTCCACCAGCTCTGCCCGCCCGGCCACATAGCCCCCTGCGGGAACGAGGGTGCCCCCCGGATTTTTGATCAGGGATCCGGCAATCAGATCTGCGCCCACATGGGTTGGCTCCTGGGTTTCCACAAATTCGCCGTAGCAATTGTCCACAAAAACCACAACTTCGGGGTTTTGTGCTTTGACCATTTGGATCATCTCGGCAATCTGGGCAATGGAAAAGCTGGGCCGCCAATCGTAGCCACAGGACCGCTGAATGTGAACCAAGCGGGTTTGCGGTCTGAGGGCGGTTTTCAGGGCCTGCCAATCGACAGTTCCCTCCCGCAAATCCAACTGGCGGTAACCGATGCCAAACTCCCGTAGGGATCCCCGCCCGGAACCCCGCAGACCGATGACCTCTTCAAGGGTGTCGTAAGGGGGGCCGGTAATCGCCAGCAGCTCATCCCCCGGACGCAGCACCCCAAACAAAGCACAGGCAATGGCATGGGTACCAGACACCATCTGCAGCCGCACCACTGCTGCCTCACAGCCCATAATCTGGGCAAACACCCGATCCAAAACCTGCCGCCCCTGGTCGTCGTGGCCATACCCCGACACCCCGGCAAAGTGATGGGATCCCACCCGCTGGTCGCGAAAGGCCCGCAGCACCCGCGCCAGGTTCTCTCTGAGGGTCTTCTCCACCGCCTGAAACTGCTCCTGTAGAGCCTCTTCTGCTCTGTCTAAAAGCTCTGCCGCCTTCAACGGGATCCCTCCGCCCACCCAGTCTGCCCCACCTTTTGCACACCAAGCTGGTTTCGAGGGTAGCATTTCAGCCACCCCGGAAAGAGTTGGCCTTCTCCCCACCGCTCCTCAAGGTGACTGCAGCGGCAGAACCGAGTTCCAAGTTCTTATGTACTTATGTAGCTCTCCGATAGAAACCTTACAGCATGGAACAGTGAACAACAGGCTTGTCAAAGCTAATACCGACAACAACACCATCTCTCAAGTCGAAAGCCTCATATTGATAAAAAATCGATAAAAAGCTTAATTTATATCAATATCCCTTCATTTTTGCTGTCAATGGCTATCCAATCAAGATGCTGCTAGGCTGTAGGATAATACCAACATACCCTGGAGGAAAGCTGAAGCATCTGGATTGCCGAGCTTATGGGCAATACGGCCCACGTTTAGTCTCTCAAAAACAGGTCAGAGTTAGAGACATTGTTTAACCAACTCAAAATCCAGCTCAGGAAGATTTTTAGCAGGCTAGATCTGTCTATGGGTTTGATGATAGATTTGGCTTTTGACTGAGGAACTTGCAACTTAAACTCTAAAAAACCTTTCCCAAAGACACTCAACACAGCCAATAGAAGTGCATGTCTTGCAGGGCGGGGATCCCGCTTCTCTACAGAGCTCCTGCGATTCGGGAAAATCTGGAATTCAACATCTCTGAAACATTAAGAGAGCCTAAATTTATTCTTAACCTCTGGCAGAGATCCTTGAGCGAGATGTTAACCTAGACTTAACCCAAGAGGTTAGTGCCACTCCCAAAGCCGATCTGCTCACCCTTGATGACAGGGCTCCATTTTTGCCAATTAAAGGGCTGACGTCGCCTGTGAGCTGGGATCGCTTTCCAGAGTTAGAGGGATCCCGGGTGGGGATGAGGCGCTATCTCAGGTATAAACCGACATGACTGGGAGAGTCCTCATGACTAAGCTTGTGATCCAAGGGAAAAACGTCGAGATTACCGACGCCATCCGCAGCTACGTTCAAGAAAAAATTGAGCGTGCTGTCAGTCATTTTGCCCAGATCACCAGTGAGGTTGATGTCAATCTATCGGTAGCCCGCAACCCCCGTATCAGTGCCAGCCAATCTGCCGAAGTGACCGTCTACGCCAATGGCACCGTGATCCGGGCGGAAGAAAGCAGCGAAAACCTCTATGCCAGCATCGACCGTGTGGCCGACAAGCTGGCCCGCAAGTTGCGCAAATACAAAGAACGGAACGGCATTCACCGCGTCCGCCACACCCCCAAAACCTCCGTGGCAGTGGCCCAGCAGCCCGTCACCGATCCGCTAAATACGGAACGGCAAGCGGAGTTACCCGCAGAGGTGGTGCGCACCAAATACTTCGCCATGCCACCCATGACGGTTCAGGAAGCGTTGCACCAGTTGGAGCTGGTGGATCACGACTTCTACGTTTTCCGCAATATCGAAAATGGCGAGATCAACGTTATCTACGTCCGCAACCATGGCGGCTATGGCCTGATCCGCCCCCGCTAAGGCTTGGTGAAGATGCGTGGTGAGCTCTCCTCCCAACTTACTTCTCCAGGATCCAGCGGCACTTTCTATCTGTTGCTACAGCTCACCGATTCTGCCCTGCCGATTGGGGCTTATTCCCACTCCTGGGGCTTGGAAGCTGCCGTTCAAGCGGGTCAACTTCGCGATCGGGCTGGGGTGCAGCAGTACCTGTTGGGGGTTTTGCACATGGGCTTAGCCCCCACCGAGGGCAGAGCCTGTGCCTTGGCCCATCGTCTATCCCGATTGGGATCCGAGTCGGGAGTGGAGAAGCTGCAGCAACAGCTGCAAGCAACCCGTTGGGCGGCAGAGCCGCGCCAAGCCAGCTTGGATTTGGGCAAACGCCTAGCTCAACTGGCAGAACGCACCTGGGGAATCTCCGTCCCCAAAGCAGAGGGGAATCCACTGCATCATTCCGTGGTGTTTGGCTGGATCTGCGCTCAGGCGGGCATTGGGTTGGAAGATACCCTGCGTGCCTTCTTGTTCTCCTCCCTCACTGGGCTGGTCTCGGCAGCGGTGCGTCTGGTACCTTTGGGGCATACCGAGGGGCAAAGCCTATTGGCTCAGTTGTACGAGCCCATCGAGGCAGTGGTACACCAAGAGATCCTGCCGGTTGTGAAGCGGGCCGAAAGGCCAAACCTCTCCCCCAGCTGGCCGGCTTTGGGCAGCTTCACCCTCCTACAAGAACGCGATTGTCAAGTCCACCAACAGCTCTATTCCCGCCTTTTTCAATCTTGAAAGCCGTCAACCCTCACCCCTAAACCCTTCTCCCAGAGGGAGAGGGGAGTTCAGGGAAGAGTTTTTAGGGTCATCTTGATTCAAACCAGGACACTGCACCCACACCTAAAACCTTGGTCGCGTCTTCGCGTCAGCGTTGCGGAGCAATAGCGTTGCGGAGCAATAATGCAAGGGATCCAAAAGGTTTTTCTCAGTAGCCCAGGCATCTCACCCCAAGCTGAAACGAGTATACAATTGCCTTCCTTTTTGAGGATTGGTTGGCTATTCGCTCACCCCTGATCTGCTCAGTTCTCCTCTGCTTCTCTTGGGCAAAGATGGGTTCGCGCGGCCAGAAGCGCATTGAAAAGCGAAAAGAAGGTGCCCTTACCAAAGAATTGGGTCTAAAGCCCTGCCGTACCGCTATGCAGCTCGCCTTGGCGGGCCTAGCACGGTGGCTTTTGTGCTACACCCTAACCGGCATCGATCAAATCGTTGGATCCCCAGCCAGGGGCAACCTGAGCCGCTCTGAGAATAAAGGCAGCCAGATTTCTCAGGGCTTCGTCGTCCATCCAGGAAGGGGGTACAGGTCGGCATCCATAGCTGGAATCCGAGCCATCGTAGCTGCGGGGATCCCGCTGGTACTCCATCAAGGCTTGAAGGGTATCTCGGGGTGGAGTGGCACCGCGCAAGTCCTTCAAAGAGAGGGAAATGTTGGGAGCCGGCAAAGTGGCACCGCCCACATGACAATTCAAACAGGCGGACTGAAAACGATTTTTGCCGTCCGTGAGCTGCTCTGGGGTAAAGGTGAGGGTATGCCCTGCGGCATCTAGAGGCAATTCCACAGGGCCACTCACCCGCAAATACTGGTTCACGTAAGGATCAATGCGGGCAGCCACCGGACTGGCCAGCCCCAGCCACAACAAAGCCAGGATCCCGACCCAGGCCCAGAGGCGAGACGGGGTCCGCCATCTCATAGGCAACTTCTGATCCAGATGCGGCATTAGAGATAGGCTGATAGGTCGCTGTGGCTTTCGTTCTTGGTACCACCCCAGCCGGGAACGGTCTTGGCCTGCACCAGAATGTAGCCCGCAATCAGCTTCAGATCCTCGTCGGTGAGGTTGCGCAGACGTGGATACTCACTGGTGAGCTGGGTGTTGGGGTGATACTCCAACAGAGACTCCACCCCGTCATAGGTGACTGGATTCTTGATGTAATCCACAATCGCCAGCACATTATCCCGTGGGGGAGTTGCCCCCTCCAGATCCGAAAGCTTCAAGCTCACATCCGGGTTGGGATAGGTCTGGCCGCCCACATGGCACTGGGCGCATGCGGTGTTGAATAGCTTCTTCCCTTTGGCCAACTGGGCTTCGGTAAAGGTAATAGACTCAGTTGGCGACAGAGCCACTGCAGGAATATCCCTAGCTGCAAACACTGGAGCCAGACCCCAGCCAAACCCAGCCATCAACGCAGCCAACAGCAGGACAAGCAACCGACGACGCGCTGGCGCAAACACCTTCTGAAAAGAAAAAGCTTTGCTAAACATGGTTCTCCGTAGATCAGCCTAGAAAGAGGAGAGGTGGGCTCCACTCCAGCCACAAACCCGACAACAGGATCAAGAATAGACCATTAAGAGATCATTTGCAGATGGGATCCGGGATAGTTTCCCAATGGTTCCATTTGCCTTTGGTGTTAAGTTTGATTACGGAGCTATGGCCTGTTGGGAGTCTGTTGGCCGAGAGCTGACTTGGCCACAGCCCAGTCGAGAGAACTGAGCAGGTAATGAGCAGGTAATATAGAGCTTGGCTTGCTTGCCTGGCAACCTCAGAGCAGGAGAATACGGCAGACTCCGTTCCAGGTTTTCCCCATGTCCTCTATCCGATTCCAGCCGTTGCGGGTGGCTTTCACCTGTGCGGATCCCAGTCAAGTGCAAATGCCCGTTGCCGATTTGCTGGCGGCCTTGCCGGCCTCACCGCTTCTGACCTACACAGACCCGGAAGCAGCGGACTTGCGGGTAGAGCTGTTGCCCGATGCCACTTATCACTTTTACCGGCGGGGGGAAGAGGTGGCTCTGGCGGCCTTCCGGATCCCGGTGAAGAAGCTACTGGCCCTGCCTCGCAAGCTGGTGCGGCTGTTGGAGCACGTGGCTGCTTTTGGTAATCTTTTGAACCTGCAACCTGCCAGCGATGCGCTGAGCAGCATCTTGGAAGTGGAATTTCTCCAACTGGAAACCCCGGCCAGCAGCTCTGCCCCTGCCGAAGTGAGCCCCCTGCCGCGGGATCCCCAAGGGAAAGTGCAAATCCAAGCAGGCCGCAACCTGGCCATTGCCTTGAGAAACAGAGCCCCCACTCCAGTGCATGTTTATGTCACCGTCTTTGACGAGCGGCGGTACAGCGTGGATTTGGTTTACCCCTATCAACCAGATCTGCCTGCCCGTTTACGCCCCAACGAGAGCCTGCTGATCGGCTCTGGCCCCCGCTACTTGCTGCAGATGCAACTACCGGAAGGGATGGATGTAGCGGTGGATCGCTTCAAAATCTGGGTCAGCGGTAGCAGCATGCAGCCGGGCATTATGGTAATGCCTCCCCTAGGGCAACGGCTGGAACCTCCCTCAGAAGATCCCTACGGGGCCGGATCCCGCCTGGATCGGGAAGTCCGGCTGGCCATTCTGGGCAAAGCAGGCAGCACTCCCATGCCGGCTTTTGCCGAGGATCCCTGGTGGTGTATGGAGCAAGCCGTCAAGATTGTGGCCTGAGCCGATGCTCTTGGGGACTTTTTCAGACTTTCAGAGATGGCTTTTCAGGATCCCATCAAAGGTAGACTCAACCTCATCGACGCCAATCACTGACAGGTGATAGAGGGAAGATAGACTACTTTTTGTATCTTGACTAACATCAGTTAAAACTATGAAAGCTTGGCTTTCCTGAAGACCGAGTTCATCAGCGATTCTGGAGTATTTTTGTATTTTATCTTGGTACCCACCTGTCCTCGATTCCACCCAGTAGAATTTATCATTGATATGGAAGAAAAGATCCATCTCAAAATCGGCTCTATTCGATAAAGTAACTTGGGCATTCGCGACGTAAGAGAAACTGATCTTTTTGGTGTGAGCCGCAACAAGGCGGATCAGCGTGCCCCTAACATATCTTTCCAGCCAGTTCCCTGCCAGAAAATTCAGCGCCTGAGGCGACCTACTGGGTCTCGCTACCAAAAGGCATCTGGGCGCCTTAGAGTATCTGTACTCTTCCAAAAATGCGATGTCGTGTAACTCCTTAGCAACTTGGCAAGTTGAACTGACTACTTGTGGAGGTTCGTCTCTAAGGTTTAGGGAGAAAGAACTGCCGCTCTTCATGTTTGATTTAACCATTCCATAAAATCTCTTGATAAAAGAGTATCGGCTGCCCATAAAGGCGGCTATTTGATCTAGCTTTTCCTCTTTTTCTTCCGCAGCTATGCTTTTTATCTTTATGTTTTTTGAGTTTAAGAACGACTCTATCTTTGATATATCAACAGTAGCTGTCCCATCCTTGTCTCTTAGTACTTCGTCTGGTGTCTCAGGATCTGGTGCTTTACCAATGACCTGAGTAACCTGCTCATTCTGGGAGTCCTGATTTGCAGTTGGGCATATCTCGGATCCATGAGAACTTTGAATAGTAACCCGTAGTTGCCGATAAATATCTTTGGCCTCTTCCACTAGATTTTCCAGAATGGCTAGCTGATTGTTCAGTTGCTGGCCATGTTCGGCCAACTTTACAGATATAGCTTGTAGAAAGTCTCTGCCCCAGTCCTGTAGCAAGCTTTGCTGGCTGTCAGCAAGGCGAAATTTAAACTCTTCAAGGGTAGCTTGGACGGCCTGTAACTTTTCCTGTAACTTTTGAGAAATCTTGTCTACCAATCCTTCGCTCAACTTGATGAGTGCTTTGTCCGGGTTGTTGAGTTCTTGGCTGCGTTGGCTTAGCTGCGAAGATATATCTCTGATAATCTCTCGTTTCCAGATTTCCAGTTTAGGACTGGCCCCATACTGGCGAGCAACGTAAATGCCTACCGAGAAACCAACAGCTGCCCCAATCAATAAAACCAAAACTAAGTCCATGAGATACTCCTGTCCTCTGCTGCTGTTACTTTTCTTTCCAGTTAACTGGATTACCTGCTTGCCTCAACATGCTAGGAGGAGATAGGTGAATTTTCAAGCAGATGGGGACCTGCCTCTGACCGAAGCTGGGCGCCGACAAGGGATCCCAGCCAGCCTTGCTGAAGAGCTTCTTGAGCAGGAGTCAGTTCAGGCAACACCTCCAACGTGTAGACATCGGGCCGAGGGGGATCCAACGGGATCCAGAAATGTTTCAACTGATCGGCTTGAAAAACGCTCAAACAAATGATCTGGTGGGGCTGATAGGCCGTCAAGCGTTCCGCCAAGTTGGCAGCGCTCACCCTGAACCCATCCAGGGCCACCAGCTCATCGCCGGCCCAGATGCCCGCTTTTTGCGCCGGGGATCTCATCTCCACTGTGCTGATGCGATTGCCCTCGCCGTTGAAATTAAGGCCCAAGTAAGGGCTGGGGTTGGGGCGGCTGAAGTGGGCTTTAAGGGTGAGGCCAAAGGGGTGTAGGTAAGTGTTGTAGTCTAGCTCTTCCGTGCCTTCCACATAGGCTGCGAAAAACCGGCCAAGATCGGCACCGGCTGCCCGCTCAAACGCCTCCCGCAAGTCTTGGTCGCTGTAGCCCTTCCCTGACCGACCAAAGCGCTGCCACAGATCCTGCAAAGCTGTATCCAGGGATCCCTGACCGCCGGAAAGGTGACGGATGTGCAGATCCAGCAGCCAACAGACCAAAGCCCCTTTTAAGTAATAAGAAACCTGGCTGTTGAGGGTGTTTTCGTGGGGGCGGTAGAGTTTGATCCAGGTATCGAAGCTGGACTCCCGCAGCGATTGCACGGCCCGGCCCGGAGTACGCTGCAAGCGGCCAATCTGTTCGGAAAGAATCTTCAAGAAATCGCCGGCACTGAGGATCCCTGCCCTCAATAAGATGACGTTTTCGTAATAGCTGGTCGCCCCCTCACAAAACCACAGACATTCCAGATAATTTTCCTGGTTGTAGTCGATCTTTTCCAATGCCAGCGGACGCAGACGCTTGACATTCCAGGCATGAAACAACTCGTGGGCCAGCAAAGACAAAAAGCGCCGATAGGACTCCGGCTGATGCAGCTCTAGCCCAGAGTAAAGAAGGGTGGTGCTGTACTTGTGCTCAAGGCCACCAAATCCTCCCGGCGACAAATGCACGATAAACCAGTAACGGTCATAGGGTAGCCCACCAAAAAATGCGGCTGTGGTTTCGACAATGGCCTTGGCATCGGCAACGGCCCGATCGACATCCAGAGTGCCCGACCCCCAAACCACAAGGTAATGCGGGATCCCTTCCACCTCAAACGATTGCACTCGATGTGGACCCACCTCCACCGGGCTATCCACCAGCTCGTCATAGTCCTCTGCCACAAAAGACTGGCCGGAAGTGGGATCCTCAGAAGGAGAGGTCAAGGGCCGCAAACTGGTGGCGATGTGCCAATCCGGCTTGGGGGGGATCACCGTCAAAGTGTAGGGTTCCCGCTCGCGACCGGGCACGTAGAGGAAGAGCGCTGCCCCGTTGAAATAGGCGTGGGTCAAATCCAGATGGTTCGTGCGCACCGTCAGCTCATAGGCATAGACCCGATAGCACACCTTCACAGCAGAAGAACCCGGCGGATCGATTTGCCAGGTATTCTTATCCACCTTCCGCCAGGCCAAAGGGATCCCTTGCTCAGTTGCCGCCTGAAACTCCTGCACGTGACGGGCATATTCCCGCACCAGGTAGGATCCCGGCGTCCACACCGGCAGTCGCAGCCGCAAAGGCACCTCTGGATCCACCTCTTGGATCTGCAGTTCCACCTCCAGCAGGTGATTGGCCGGATCCGGCATCCGCACTGTGAAATGCTGGCGGCTCAGTTGAGAAGGTGCAGCAACGATAACCTCTGGGATCCCCATAGAACCCACCCTACCCTCTACTGCCAAGGGCTGGCGCAGCCCCCAGCGGCAATGGCTCCTATCCTAACCTCTGCCTTTGGCTGGAGAGCAGCAACGAGACTTAAAAATGTAGCGCGTGCTACAAAGATACCTAGGCAGAACCTTCTACTTTAGGGTAAATCTTGGTATCCTCGTAGATTCTGAAGTCAATGGGTTGCAACCTAGCCTAATGCTTCTAGATTGATCTTAGTAGGTTGATCTTAGGTATAAACTGACCTTAAAAGGTTGATGAGTATGGCGGTGGCCGTAGCGGAAAAATCTCTGATCACAGCCTTCAAGCAATTGGGAGGCCCTCACCATCCTCCGGTTATCGAAACGTTTGAGCGCGGGAAGACCATTTTTTTTCCAGGGGATCCGGCGGAGCGGGTTTACTTTTTGGTAAAGGGAGCCGTTAAGCTCTCGCGGGTCTACGAAATGGGAGAGGAAATCACAGTTGCCCTCCTGCGCGAAAACAGCATCTTCGGCGTGCTCTCCTTTATCACGGGACAGCGCTCCGACCGCTTTTATCACTCGGTGGCTTTTACACCTACCGAGTTACTCTCTCTGCCGATCGAGCAGGTGGAAAAATCCTTGCAGGAGAACGCCGAACTGGCCATGTTGCTGGTTAAAAGCCTGTCGTCTCGTATCTTGCAAACGGAGATGATGATCGAGACGCTGGCTCATCGCGACATGGGATCCCGTCTGGTCAGCTTTTTGTTGATCCTCTGTCGCGATTTCGGAGTGCCTGGCCCGGATGGGGTCACCATCGATCTCAAGCTGTCTCACCAGGCCATTGCCGAGGCCATTGGCTCAACCCGCGTCACCATCACCCGCCTGTTGGGAGAGCTGCGCAAGAAGAAGTACATCTCCATTCACAAGAAGAAGATCACCGTACACGACCCGATGCGGCTGAGCCATCGCTTTGCCTAGAAGGAAGAGGAGAACACTTCCTGAGCAGCACCTTGCCCAGGCAAACCCCGCTCGACGGCTGGTTGAAGCTCTGGCCGGCCTATGTTCAATCTACTGCTGCAGCCTTGAAGAATCTCTGTGCCCGAAGGACAGACTTAAAGTTTTCTGGAAGCTGACCGGATCGCGGGCAAGAATCTACTAGTCTATGGGGGGATCTGGCTTTGGCCAGAGCTATCTAGCCAATTGCTGAGGTGTAACTGTGGAAACGGCCATCGAGTGGATTACCGCCCATGAGATCCTCGACTCGCGAGGGCGTCCCACCCTAGAAGCCCTGGTGGGTCTAGCCAATGGAGCAACGGGCTTGGCGCAGGTTCCCAGCGGTGCCTCGACCGGTACCTTCGAGGCCCATGAGCTGCGGGACGGGGATCCCAAACGCTACGGCGGTAAGGGTGTGCTGAGGGCGGTGGAAAACATCCTTGGCCCCATCCAGTCGGAGCTGCAGGGAGAAGATGCCCTCAACCAAGCCCGTATTGACCAGTTGCTGATCGACCTGGACGGCACCCCCAACAAGTCCCGCCTGGGGGCCAACGCTATTTTGGCAGTTTCTCTGGCGACAGCCAAAGCGGCTGCGGAAGCAGTGGGCTTGCCTCTTTACAAATACCTGGGGGGGCCCTTTGCCAACCTGCTGCCGGTGCCGCTGATGAACGTGCTCAACGGCGGCGCCCACGCCGACAACAACGTCGATATTCAAGAATTTATGCTTGTGCCCATTGGAGCGGCCAGCTTTCGCGAGGCGCTGCGCTACGGGGCTGAGGTGTTTGCGGTACTAAAACAAGTGCTGCAGCAGAAGGGGCTGTCCACCGGTGTGGGGGATGAAGGGGGGTTTGCTCCTGATCTCGACTCCAATGCGGCGGCTTTGGATCTGCTGATGACGGCTATTGAACAGGCAGGCTACAAACCGGGAGCAGATATCGCCTTGGCCTTGGATGTGGCCGCCAACGAGCTGCTGCAGGATGGGCAATATCACTTTGAGGGCAAAGCCCACAGCGCGGCTGATATGGTGGCTTACTACCAGCAACTGCTGGCCAACTATCCCATCCTTTCCATTGAAGATGGGCTAGCGGAAGAAGACTGGGCCGGTTGGCAAGCCATGACCGCTCAACTGGGATCCCGGGTACAGCTGGTGGGAGATGACCTGTTTGTAACCAACCTGACCCGCCTGCAAAAGGGTATCGACAGCGCCGCCGCCAACGCCATTTTGATCAAGCCCAACCAAATCGGCACCCTGACGGAGACCGTCTCGGCCATCCAATTGGCAGTTCAAGCCGGCTTTCGCACCATCATCAGCCACCGCTCTGGCGAGACGGAAGACACCACCATTGCCGACTTGGCGGTGGCCACCCGTGCCGGGCAGATCAAAACCGGATCCCTCTGCCGCAGCGAGCGCATTGCCAAGTACAACCAACTGCTGCGCATCGAAGACGAGCTGGGGGAAGCGGCAGTTTATGCCGGTCGGGTGGGCCTGGGTCCTAGAGCTCGCTAACTTCCCGTTCCGTCCCAGGGGATCCCTAGCACCTGCACCAAAAAGGCCCAGCGGTCGGCAGCTTCCTCAATCAGCTTGCTGGTGGGCTTGCCGGCCCCGTGCCCTGCCTTGGTGTCGATGCGGATGAGGATGGGCTGGGATCCCCCCTGGGCAGCCTGGAGGGCAGCGGCAAACTTGAAGCTGTGGGCGGGCACCACCCGGTCGTCGTGATCTGCGGTGGTGATCAGGGTGGCGGGATAGGCAGTGCCGGGCTTGAGGTTGTGCAGAGGGGAATAGGCGTAGAGGGCCTTGAATTCCTCCGGGTTCTCCGGGGATCCGTACTCGGAGATCCAGGCCCAGCCGATGGTGAACTTATGAAAGCGCAGCATGTCGAACACCCCCACTGCCGGCAGGGCCGCTGCAAACAGCTCCGGCCTCTGAACCAGGCAGGCCCCCACCAGCAGGCCGCCGTTGCTGCCGCCGGAGATGGCCAACTTGGCGGGGTTGGTGTAGCCATGGGCTATCAGCCACTCGGCAGCGGCAATAAAGTCGTCGAACACCTTTTGCTTGTTGAGCTTGGTGCCCGCCTGGTGCCACTCTTCTCCGTACTCGCCGCCGCCGCGCAAACTTGGCTGGGCATAGACACCGCCCATTTCCAGCCAGGCCACCAGACCCACTGAAAAGCTGGGGGTAAGTGAGATGCCAAAGCCGCCGTAGCCATACAGCAGAGTGGGGTGATCCCCTGTCCGAGCCAGGCCGCGGCGGTGGACAAGAAACATGGGGATGCGGGTGCCATCTTTGCTGGTGTAAGACACCTGCTGCACCTCGTAGGCCTGGGGATCGAAATCCACCTGGGGCTGACGGAACAGGGTGCTGGTGCCGCTGGTGAAATCGTAGCGGTAGATGGTGGGCGGGGTAGTGAAGCTGGTAAAGGTGTAGAAGGTCTCGGTGTCGTAGCGCTTGCCGCCAAAGCCGCTGGCAGATCCCAGCCCGGGCAGCGGGATTTCTCCTAGGTAGCTGCCGTCTAAAGCAAAGGTCTTGATCTGGGTGTGGGCGTCTTTGAGGTAGAAGGCCACAAACTGATTGTTGATCAAGCTAACCCCCTGCAGGGTCTCCTCCGCCTCAGGGATCACCTCCTGCACCTGGTCGGGCTGCTCCAAGTCAATCGCCACCAGTCGCCGCCGAGGAGCTTGGCAGTCCGTCAACAGCCAAAAGCGGGATCCGTCGTTGCCCACGAAGCTGTATTCGGCCTCAAACTCGCGGATGAGCTCTACTACAGGAGACTGGGGATCCCGCAAGTCTTTGTAGAAGATGAGGTTTTTGGGATCCGTGCCCCGCCAGACGGAGATGATGAGGTAATTCCCATCTTCAGTAACCCCGCCGGCAAAGCCCCACTCTTTTTGGTCGGGGCGGTGATAGACCAAGACATCTTCTGACTGGGAGGTGCCCAGGCGGTGGTAGTAGAGCTTCTGGAAGTAGTTGGCGCTTTCGTATTCGCTGCCGGGGGCCGGTTCGTCGTAGCGGCTGTAGAAAAATCCTTGTCCATCCAGCGTCCAGCTTACTCCCGAGAACTTAATCCAGCGCAGGTGATCCGGCAAATCCTCGCCGGTCTCGATGTCCCGCACCTTCCACTCTTGCCAATCGGAGCCGGAGCAGGAGAGGCCATAGGCTAGATACCGTCCAGCGTGCTCCGCACCGCTGTCGCGAGCGCGGCTGATGGCAATGCCCGCTAGAGCCACCGTGCCGTCTTCCGAGAAGGTGTTGGGATCCAGCAAAACCCGCGCCTGGCCCTCTAGACTTTCTTGGGTGTAGAGAACGCTCTGGTTTTGCAGGCCGTCGTTTTTGAAGTAGAAGTAGCGGCCCCCTTCTTTGAAGGGCTGGCTGTATTTTTCATAGTTCCAGAGCTGGGTCAGGCGTTCTCGGATCCGCTGCCGGGCTGGGATCTGCTGCAAGTAGTTAAAGGTAAGGTGGTTTTGCGCCTCAATCCAGGCCCGCGTCTGCTCGGAATCCAGATCCTCCAGCCAGCGGTAGGGATCCGGCACCGGCTGCCCGTGGTAGATGTCCACAACAGTGGGATCGGGATAGCTGGGCGGGTAGTTGAGCATGAGACCTAAGCGCTAGAGCATGACTCTAGTCAATAATAAGCTCAACTATACTGAAAATAATGTATAATATGTTCAGTACGGATTACTACCAGTTGATCTTTCTGTTTACTTTCGAGTCTGCCAACATGGTAGCCAAAGCAAAGCAGAAAATTGGTAGTAAGACGACACGGAAACTGCGCTTTGGGTATTCTACTCAAAGCTTTGCGGGATACCGCCATTCTGTTTGGACTCCGTCCCGCTAACGCGAATGGAAACAAACAGAATGCTATCGCTGCATAGTTGAACAGTGATGTTCAGCAGTGTTCAGCGTAAATGTATCAGACCCATTCCACTATGGCAGAGGAGAAGCCAAAAACCCACTCTCCGGCTTTTGCCAGGCATGCTCGCTATAGTGGAAGCCGAGTTGCGGGATAGATTCTGTGTTGCAGGCTTCTCCTTTCTTCCAGGCCGGGCGGATGGGCGCCTATCCCCTGGGCTCAGGCTGCTATCACTTCTCGGTGTGGGCGCCCTTGGTTGAGCAGGTGGAGCTGAAGCTGCTCAGCCCTGTCCAACGTTGCTTTACTCTAGTGCGGGATGAGCAGGGCTATTGGCAGGGGGAGGTGGACGGGATCCCACCTGGGCCAGTGGACTACCTCTACCGCCTGCACACCTCAGCAGGGGTAGTGGAGCGGCCGGATCCCGCTTCCCGCTGCCAGCCCTACGGCGTCCACGGCCCTTCGCGGGTGGTGGATCCCCACTTCGACTGGCAGGATCAGGGGTGGAAGGGGATCCCGCTGCCCCAGTGGATCCTCTACGAGCTGCATGTAGGCACCTTTACCCTCGAGGGCACCTTTGCCGCCCTGATCCCTCGCCTGCCGGAATTGGTAGAGTTGGGGGTGAATGTGCTGGAGCTGATGCCGGTGGCCCAATGCCCGGGGGGACGCAACTGGGGCTACGACGGTGTTTATCCCTACGCGGTGCAGACCGCCTATGGGGGAGCTGAAGATCTGAAAGCCCTGGTGAACGCCTGCCACCAACTGGGCTTGGCCGTCATCTTGGATGTGGTCTACAACCACCTGGGGCCGGAGGGGAACTACCTGCGGGATTTTGGCCCCTACTTCACCGACAAGTACCACACCCCTTGGGGGGATGCCCTCAACTTCGACGACCGCTATTCTGACGGCGTGCGAGAGTTTTTCCTACAAAACGCCGAGTACTGGCTGGAGGAGTTTCATCTCGATGGGCTGCGGCTGGACGCGGTGCATGCCATCTACGACTTCAGCGCCTACCCCTTCTTGCAGGAATTGGCAGAGCAGGTGGATGCCCTAGAAGCTCGCACTGGCCGGCCCAGGGTTCTCATTGCCGAAAGCGACCTCAACGATGTCCGCCTCATCACCCCCCGAGAGCAAGGGGGCTACGGGCTAGATGCCCAGTGGTGCGATGACTTCCACCACTCACTTCACACCCTGCTTACCGGGGAAAAGACAGGCTACTACCAGGACTTTGGCGAATTGGAGCACCTGGCCAAGGCTTACCGGGAGAGCTACGTTTATTCTGGCCAGTACTCCTGCTACCGCGCCAGGCGTCACGGCAACTCCGCTGTTGGGCGACCGGGATCCCAATTTGTTGTCTGCATTCAAAACCACGACCAGGTGGGCAACCGCAGGCTGGGAGAGCGCCTTAGCCAGCTCACCTCTTTCGAGGGCCTCAAATTGGCTGCCGCTGCCCTGCTGCTAGCTCCCATGCTGCCGCTGCTATTTATGGGGGAAGAGTATGGGGAAGTGGCGCCATTTCTGTATTTTGTCAGCCACGGGGATCCCGACCTGGTGGAAGCGGTGCGCCAAGGACGCCGCCGCGAGTTCAGCGCCTTTGCCTGGCAGGGAGAGCCGCCGGATCCCCAAGCTGAAGAGACTTTCTTGCGCTCCAAGCTGAATTGGGAGTTGAAAAAGGCCGGTCACCACCAGGTTCTCTGGAAGTGGTACCAGGCCCTGATCCGGCTGCGCAAAACCCAACCGGCTCTCCAGCACTTGGAGCGGGATGGAGTGGAAGTGGAGCTGTTTTCGGGCGCTGGCCTTGCCCTGCACCGCCGCCACGGATCCCAGGCTTTGCTTGCCCTTTTCAACTTCAGCCCCGATCAGCCAGTCACCTATACCCAATGGCCCAGCGGCACCTGGGAAAAACTTTTGGACAGCCATGAGACCCAGTGGTTGGGCAAGGGATCCTCTCTGCCCGCCGGAAGCCAAGGAGATCTTGTGGAGGTACCGCCCTATGGGGTGGCGGTGTACGGTCAGAACCCCTAAAAGAGGTAATCCCGGCCGCAGCCGTAGCGCCAAGCCTCGCGGCGCCGTCTCCAGAAGTAGTCCTGGGGGTTGGTTTCCGGCTCCGGGCGATCTGTTAGCCTTTGCAGCAGCTCGTAGAGGCCAAGGGCGCCAAAGTGGCCCGCCCATGCCACCAGCTCCGGCAACCCCAACCGAGGCAAAAGTCTGGCTACCAAGCTGGGATCCCGACGCGTCACCCCCCACAGGGCCTGGGCCAAGCCGCCGAACTGCACTACATCCTGCAAAAAGGGCTTCACCACCTGGGGGCCGGCGGCAACCATGGCCGCAAACACCCTGCTCAACAGGCGGTTAATGCTATTGGGATCCCAACTTTTGTTCTGCAGAGGGGGAATCATGGCCTTCTGAAATAGCCAGGTCACGGCCAAGTTGGGCTGGTAGGGTTGCAGCAGGGCTAGGGCTGCCTGGTTCAACTGCCGTTGCGCCAGGGCCTCGTGGATTCCTTGTTGCAGGCGATCCAGGTGGCGCAACATGGCGCCAAAGCCGCCAAAGCTTAGAGGCGACTGGCTGCCACTGCTGTCCCCCACTGCCAACAGGCGATCCCAGGGCAGTTGCAGAGGGCTGCAGCGGTAGGCGGGGAAAACGCCACATAGCTTGCGCACCCAGCGGATCTGGGCCAGCTCCACCCCCTGGTAGGCTGGCAGCAGCCGGCAGTAATCCCGCCAGAGCTGCTCTAGACTAGGCCGCTCCGGATCTCGGTCGCAGTAGGTGAACAGATAGGTGGTGCGCCCATCGCGGGCGGGGAAGGCTTCCCAAAAGGGCTGGTAGCCGTTCTGGGCTGGGGTAAAGCTGTAGAAGAGATCTCCCGTGGGTTGGTCGGGCAGCCCCTGGGCACAGGATCCCACCACCAGACACACGCTATCCGGCGGCTGTCCTCGGCGAGCCTGGGCCACGAGGGGGGAGCGATGCCCCATAGCATCCACCAGCAACTGGGCAGTGAGGGATCCCGTGTTGGTTTGGATGCCGATCCCATCCGGGTGAACAGCAGCACCCAAAAAGCAAGTATTTTCCCGCAATTGGCCACCCCATTCCAAAAAGTGGGCTTTGCAGTGCTCCAGCAATCCAGCGGGATCCACCCCCACATTCAGCACCCCTTCCACCCACCAACTGGGGCCATCCCCAAAGCCAATACGCCCGCCAGGATAATGGGTCACCTGCACCTTCTCCCATTCCCTTGGGGTGAGCAGTTCCAGCTCCAGCAACACCTGCAATTCCTGCCGGGAGGTGTTCCACTCCTGCTCCCGACCCCGCAGGATCCCTCGCTCCAGCAGGATCACCCGCCAGCCCCGCTTGGCCAAAGCCGCCCCCAGAAGGATCCCCAAGGTGCCGCCGGCAATCACCACATCGGCATCCCAGGATTGGCTGCCCAAACGAGCGGAAGAAGGGTGAACCACTGCCGGGGGCAGTTCCGCCTGCGGCTGCCGCAGGGATCCCCACCAGGCATCCGAGGCGGGCAAGGCTTCCGGCGGGGGGACAACTTCAGCCATCGGCAGGAGCATGACTCTAGTCAATAATAAGCTCAACTATACTGAAAATAATGTATAATATGTTCAGTACGGATTACTACCAGTTGATCTTTCTGTTTACTTTCGAGTCTGCCAACATGGTAGCCAAAGCAAAGCAGAAAATTGGTAGTAGGACGACACGGAAACTGCGCTTTGGGTATTCTACTCAAAGCTTTGCGGGATACCGCCATTCTGTTTGGACTCCGTCCCGCTAACGCGAATGGAAACAAACAGAATGCTATCGCTGCATAGTTGAACAGTGATGTTCAGCAGTGTTCAGCGTAAATGTATCAGGAACCCACAAGACCATCCTCTTCACCCTAAATCAAGCCCCGACTTTTGAGGCGACGGTGGAGCAAAAGCAGCGTATCCACCTCGCCGACATTGCCCGGAAACAACACCACCGGCAGGTTGGGAAAGCGGGGATGATCGGACGGGGTGATCACCATCGAGATCCCAGGGTAGACTTGCCCCAGCAGACGCACCGCCGGCAAGTTGAGGCCAACGCTGAGGGTGTCGTTGGAGGTGATGCCGCCCTTGCTGATGAGATAGCCGATCCCTTCTGGCAGCCCCTGCACCACACCCATCAACAACCGGGAAACCTTCTGCCCAAAAGCTAGGCGCATTTCTACGGCGTCCTTTTCGAACGTCAGTTCCTCTCGGCTGGTGTAGACCACCGGCGCCAGACCCTGCTCATAGGCGCTGTGAACTTGGGCCAGGATCCCAGGCAGCAGCTCCGCGTCGGGATCCAATAGTCGCCTCACCTCCACCTCGATGCCTTGGGTTTCAGGCTCCTGCAGAAGGCGGGCCAACTGCTGGCTGGACTTTTGCACGTGGGATCCCACGATCACCACCCCCGGTTGAGAGGAGCGAACAAACTGCCCCATCTGTTCCGGGGGAACGGGTTGTGGCGGCAACTGGGCCAGAGCCGTCAGGAGGCTGGCGGCACTGCGAAACAAAAAGCGCTTCCCCTGCTCTATAGCCGCCCAAACATCCTGGGCAAACCGATCCAGATCCGCCTGGGTTTCTCCATCCACCACACAGCAGACATTCCCCTCCAGACTCAAAAGCCGCTCCAGACAGCCGGCGCGAATCTGCTCTAGGGTCAATCGCTCCACCTGCTCAGCCCGGATCCGCCCCTGGGTTTTCTCCTGCACATAGTCCGGCAAATAGCTGTGGTGGTAGCCAAACACCGCATCCCGAGCAAACTCCGTCTCATGCACCGGCACCCAGCGCTCCCCCACCCGTAGGTAGTGGACACTGTTGCGGGTGATGCGCCCCCCTTCAAAAAAGGCCGGCACCAGAAAATGGGCATCAAAAGGCCCCAGCTCTGCTGCCATCACATCCGTTTCCAGGGGGTAATGCCCCCGCAGCGTCGAGTCGGAGCGGCTGACGAAAATAGCCTGCTCACATCCCAGCTCCGCCATCACCTCCTTCAACGCCCCACATACCGACCGCGTCACCTCCGCTGCCTTCGCCGGGGGCAAAGCCCGAGTATTGGTGAGGATGAAGCGAATCGGCGAACGATCCTGCAACCCCAGCTTCAAAGTCTGCGGATCCCAGCGGGTGAGGAGCAAGCAACTGTGAACGGTTTGGGATCCGGTGGGATCATCGTCCAACACAACGATAGGGGGGAGAGCCATGAGACCGTCTCAATGACAAAGCAACCCGAGAACTCCAGACAGACGAATCCCCCTCAGAGGGCAACCGCTATTTTCATCTTCCCCCAAGTTGGCCATCTTCCCTGCCCCTATTCCAGGCGAAGTTTGCCATGATTGAGATCAACTGGCTCTGTTGAATCCAAAACGACTGCAGACATTTCCCCCCTGCCCACATTCATGGGAGAAAGCCATGGGGCAAGCCGAGCTGCAACTTCACATCAAACGGGTACAGCAGGACGTGCTGCGCATGGGGGCGCTGGTGGAAAAGTCGGTGGTCTTGGCCCAGCAGGCCCTGTTTGAACAGAACTTGGCCGCCGCCGAACAGGTGATCGCCCAAGACAAGCAAATTGACCGTTTTTATCGTCAAATCGAGAAAGACTGTATTAATTTGATTGCCTTGCGCTCCCCGGTGGCGCGGGATCTGCGCTGGATCAGTACCCTGATGCAACTGGTGCGGGATCTGGAGCGGATTGGCGACTACGCCAAAGATTTGGCCGAAGTGGCCCTGCGCTTGGTCATGTACCCGCCGCCGCCGGAGCTGGGTCGTATTCAGGTGATGATGCAGCGTTGCCAGAAAATGCTCAGCCACAGCCTGGTGGCCCTGACGGAATTGGATGCTGACCTGGGCCGACAACTGAAGCGGGAAGACGACGCCGTTGATGAAGATTACACTAACCTTTACAATACGTTGGCGCAGCAGTCTGACATTCGCGGATCGGTCGAGCCTATTCTATTGATGTTGCTGGCGATCCGTTACCTGGAGCGTCTGGCCGACCACAGCACCAACATCGGTCAGCGGGTAGCTTTTATCGTCACCGGCCAGCGTGACTAACGCCAACGGGTTGGGTCTTGCGATGTCTTAACCCCTCTTCTTCTCTTCTCTTTTGCCAATACCCAAAATGGACTTCTCTCGAATTTTTCAGCATTTTCTCTCTCAGCCTCCCGAGCAATTGACCGACAAAGATACTCTTCTTGCCCTCTTGCAGTCCCCCGACCCAGAAGCGCCGGAAATGCTGGAGATTGCCCTCGATGGCCTGGTGCGGGCCGGGTTTCTGGAACGATCCGGGGATCCCCCTCGCTATCGGCGCAAGCCGGACGAATCTTTGGTGGTGGGGCGTTTGCGCTGTTCCAGCAAAGGCTTTTGCTTCGCCATTCGGGACGAGCCGGGGGTAGAGGATGTGTACATCCACGGCAGCAACCTCAGCGGCGCTTGGAATGGGGATCAGGTGTTGGCGCGGGTCACCAAAGATGGCAACCGTCGCCGCAGTCCAGAAGGAGAGGTGGTGGCCGTCATGGAGCGGGCCAATTCCGCTCTGGTGGGTCGCCTCAAACAGACGGAACAGGGTTTTCGGGTTGTGCCCTTGGATGACCGGCTGCTGTTCGAGCTGGCCCTGACGGAGGGATCCCCTGTCGAGCTGGCAGAGGGGCGGGTGGCCTATGTGGAGGTGGATCGCTACCCGCTGGGGGATCTACCCCCAACCGGAACCATTCGCAAAATTTTGGGCGACGGCCCAGAGGCCTCCATCGATGCAGATTTGGTCTGTTGCAAGTACGACCTACCGCAGGAGTTTCCCGCTCCAGTGTTGGAGGCAGCAGCAGCTCTGCCCAAAAAGCTCAGCCGCTCTGACCAAAAGGGCCGCCGCGATCTGCGCGATTGGTTTTGCATCACTTTGGAGCCTTTGGATCTGCAGCATCCCCACGGCTTGGAACCCAACGTGGCCGTTTCCTTGCAGCGGCAAGAGAATGACCACTGGCTGCTGGGGATCCACATTGCCGACGTAGCCCACTGGCTGGATCCCGACCACCCCTTGGAGCAAGAGGCTCAGCAGCGGACGGCCACCGTCTACCTCGATACGATGGTGCTGCCTCTCTTTCCGCCGGAGGTGCACAACCGCCTGGCTCTGTTGCCACAGCAGGAGCGCTTGGCCTATTCACTGCTAGTGACCCTCGACCCAGAAGGGGTGGTACAAAACTTCGAGATTTACCCCAGCCTGGTGCAATCGCGGGCTCACCTGTCCTATGGTCAGGTGCAGGCTCTTTTGGCCACCACCGCCGACTTGGGCCCCGACGAAGACGTGCCGGAGTTGATGGCCCTGCTGCAAAACCTGCTGCGCCTTAGCCAGATCCTACGGGCCAAACGTCACCAGGCGGGGGGATTTGACCTGCCCCTGTTGGATCTGCTCACTCCCCACTCTGCCGATGAAAGCGGCTACGGCCCCCTCTTGATCAGCGATCGCCTCGGCGCCCATGCCCTGATGACGGAAATTCTCCTGCTGGCCAACCAAATCCTGGGCCACCATTTGCGCCAGTTGGGGATCCCTTCTTTGGCCCGCGTGCAGCCTGCCCCTGCCGCCGAGGCCCTGCAGAGCTTTTTGCGCCTGGCCAATGCCATGAAGCTGGATCTGAATTTGCAAGATCCCGCTGTCGTAACTCTGGCGGACTGGCAGCGGATTTGTGCCCGCATCACCGCTCCCGATGTGTTGGCCTCTGGCGCGAGCCCGGCCTTGGTGGCGCAGATGCTGGCCACCTTGCCCCCGGTCGAGTATCGTCTCCAGCCTCTGGAAGAGCAACTCGGCCATTTTGGGTTGGGCCTCAAAGAACCCTACGCCACCTTTACGGCCCCCTTGCGCCGCTATGCCGACTTGCTCAATTTGCGTGCTCTGCACCTGGCCCTGAGCAAAGGACGCGATCGCCGCAGCCCTCGCTCCAAAACTGTGGTGGATCTGCACGGCCCCAGCGGCTACGGCCAAATCGACTGGCAAGTGTTGCCGCCCAAGGTGCAGGAGGAATGGCAGGCGTTTCTCCAGGCGCAACTGCCCAAAATTCAGGAGGGGTACCGGATCCGTCAGCAGGCGGAACGGGAGCTGATGGGCCTGAAGCGCTCTGAGTTCATGCAAAAGCACCTGGGAGAGGTGTTCCCCGGCCTAATCATCGGTGTCCAGAACTACGGCTTTTTTGTCCAGGTGGATCCCATCTTGGCGGAAGGCTTGGTGCGGGTCAGCACCCTGAAAAACGATTGGTACGAGTACCGCAGCCGTCAGCAGGCGCTGGTGGGACGCAAGAGTCGGCGCCAGTTTCGCCTGGGGGATCGGGTGGAGGTGCAGATTAAGAACGTGGATTACTACCGCCAACAAATTGACCTGGCGGTAATCGGGGAAGGCCGTCCCTACGAAGAAGAAGAATAAGGCGGGGATCCCTCCATGGATCGCAGCTGGAGAGGACGGTTGTTGCGAACTCTGGCTCTGGCAAAATAGGCGATACCTAGATCAGGAAGATCCTACCGGAGCTTCCGGCACCCAGCTCTACTGCCCCGAAAGAGTCCAGGGTGCTCCCTGTGTCTGTATTGCCTTCCTATACTGAGTAGCAAAGCTCTGCCGAACTTCTATGCAGCCCACCAATCCCAACCAATTTACCGAAAAAGCTTGGAGCGCCATTGTCCAATCCCAAGATGTGGCCCGGCGGCACCAGCAGCAACAGTTGGAAACCGAGCATTTGCTGATCTCCCTTCTGGATCAAGAGGGGGGGCTCACCCAAACCCTCCTGCAACGGGCAGGTATCGATCCGAGGCTGGTGCGGGATAAAGTGGAAAGCTTCATCAACCAGCAGCCCAAGTTGGCGCGGGTGGATCAGCTCTACTTGGGTCGCGGCCTGGAAACCACCCTGGATCGGGCCGAGGAGTTTCGCAAAGAGTACGGCGATGATTTCATCTCGGTGGAGCACTTGTTTTTGGGATCCCTGCAAGATGAGCGGGTGGGCAAGCGGGTCTTGGCACCCCTGGGCCTGACGGTAGAGCGCCTCAAACCGGTCATCAAAGAGGTGCGAGGCAAACAGCGGGTCACCGACAAAAACCCCGAATCCCGCTACGAAGCCCTGGAGCGCTATGGCCGCGATCTCACCCAGGCGGCCCGCGAAGGGAAGCTGGACCCGGTGATCGGGCGAGATGACGAGATCCGCCGCGTCATTCAGGTGCTCTCCCGCCGCACCAAAAACAACCCCGTCCTCATCGGCGAACCCGGCGTGGGGAAAACAGCCATTGTGGAGGGCCTAGCCCAGCGAATCAACCGGGGAGATGTGCCGGAGTCTCTGAAAAACCGGCGAGTCATTGCTCTGGACATGGGCGCTCTCATTGCCGGGGCCAAGTACCGCGGGGAATTTGAAGACCGCCTCAAAGCTGTGCTCAAAGAGGTCACTGAATCCGAAGGCCAGATCATCCTCTTCATCGACGAGTTGCACACCGTTGTCGGCGCCGGGGCCGGCGAAGGGGCCATGGATGCCGGCAACTTGCTCAAACCCATGCTGGCGCGGGGCGAGTTGCGCTGTATCGGCGCCACCACCCTGGATGAATACCGCAAGCACATCGAAAAAGATGCGGCCCTAGAACGCCGCTTTCAGCCGGTGTACGTGGATCAGCCTTCGGTGGAAGATACCATCTCCATCCTGCGCGGCCTCAAAGAGCGCTACGAGCTGCACCATGGGGTGAAAATCAGCGACTCCGCCTTGGTGGCGGCAGCGGTGCTCTCCAACCGCTACATCTCCGAGCGCTTCCTGCCCGACAAAGCCATCGACCTGGTGGACGAGGCGGCGGCCAAGCTGAAGATGGAGATCACCTCCAAGCCCGTCGAGCTGGACGAGATCGACCGGCGCATCATGCAACTGCAGATGGAGGAGCTCTCCCTGAAAAAAGAAGATGATGCTGCCTCTAGAGATCGCCTCAGCAAAATTGAGCAGGAGCTGGCCAACCTGACGGAGCGACAACGGGAGTTGAATGCTCGCTGGCAATTTGAAAAAGAGGCTATCGAACGCCTGCAAAGCCTTAAAGCCGAGCGGGACGCCGTCAAGCTTCAAATCGAACAGGCTGAACAAAAATATGACCTCAACCGCGCTGCCGAGCTCAAGTACGGCAAGCTGATGGAATTGGAGCGGCAAATCCAAGAGCAGGAGGCTCACCTGGCCAAGCTGCAGACCAACGGCGAGCCGCTGCTGCGGGAGCAAGTGACTCCTGAAGATATCGCTGAGATCGTCTCCCGCTGGACCGGGATCCCAGTCACCAGCCTGATGGAGTCGGAAAAGCAGAAGCTGCTGCGCCTGGAAGCCCATTTGCACCAGCGGGTGGTGGGCCAAGACGAGGCGGTAGCCGCCGTAGCGGCAGCCATTCGGCGCGCCCGGGCCGGCATGAAGGATCCCAATCGCCCCATCGGCTCTTTCCTGTTCATGGGGCCCACTGGCGTGGGGAAAACCGAGCTGGCCCGTGCCTTGGCGGAGTTCCTCTTCGACACTTCCGAGGCGATGGTGCGCATCGACATGTCCGAGTACATGGAGAAGCACTCGGTCTCTCGTCTAATCGGAGCTCCTCCAGGCTACGTGGGCTACGAAGAAGGCGGGCAGCTCTCCGAGGCGGTGCGGCGACGCCCCTACTCGGTGGTGCTGTTTGACGAGGTGGAAAAAGCCCACCCGGATGTCTTCAACATCCTGCTGCAGGTGCTGGACGATGGCCGCATCACCGACTCCCAAGGGCGGACAGTGGACTTCAAAAACACCATCATCATCATGACCAGCAACATCGGCAGCGACCTCATCCTGGAAATTGGGGCCGATGAAAGCCGCTACGAGGAGATGAAAACTCAGGTGCTGGCCATGCTGCGGCACCACTTCCGACCGGAGTTCCTCAACCGGGTGGACGAGCTGATCATCTTCCACGCCCTCACCAAAGAGCAAATTCGCCAGATTGTCGGCCTGCAAATGCAGCGGGTGGAAAAGCTGCTGGCAGATCAGCAAATCGAGATCCTGCTCACCGAAGAAGCCAAGGACTACCTGGCAGAGGTGGGCTACGACCCAGTGTTCGGGGCCCGTCCCCTGAAGCGGGTGATCCAGCGGGAGATCGAAAATCCCATTGCCACCAAGCTGCTGGAAAACGAGTTCCTGCCCGGCGACCGCATTTTGGTGGATGTAGCCAACGAGCGGTTGATCTTCCGCAAGATCGGCTCTCAGCCCAGCCAAGAGCCGCCGGCGGCTGTGGCCGTCAGCTAAGTCGGGGTCCTTCCGTCAAAGCGTAATCACTTGGTCAGGTGGGTTGTCTTTCAAGGCCTCGTAGAGGTCGGGGAAGCAGCCCACCTGCACGCCTTTGACCACGTTTTTGGGAACACAATGGCCCGGCTCCTTGCGCCCCTGGCCTTTTGAGTCGCACCACTTGGGTTCCCCTTCCGCCAGGTTGCGCTCCAGGGCGCACATGTCGCACATCATCAGCAAAATGTTCTGCGCTTCGGCAATCTTGGCCAGGCGCTCGCCGATGGGATCCCCCTGCCGCAAGACAAAGCAGTTGTCGTCGAAAAAGAACATGCCCACCACCTGCGCTCCATGCACCCCTGCTTCTAGCTGGGGCAGGATCATCTGGCCCAACTTATAGGTGCCGCAGCGAGGGTGAGTGAACACGTAGGCAACTTTCATGAGGCCCTCCTTGCTGTTTTCAATTTTGATTATCAGTAATTATCATTTTCAGAGTAACACGAGTTTCTGGGCCAGAGTTGCCGGACCCAGCAGGCCGAGGTGTGTGGTGATCGGCAAACCAGCCTGAGACCGTTCCTGAGGCTTTTGCGCCATCCCGCCCTCAGGCCTGGCTTTTCTCCCACAAAGGGAGAGGGAAGCTAGGATAGGCTACTGCGCCACTTCTGTCCTGCTGCTATCGGAAGCCCTTGCGGGATAGCAGGGATCCCTGGCTAGCGCTGAAACTGAAGAGCCTTTCCCCGCACCGAGGGATCCACCTGGCCGTTTTGAAAGGCAATCTGTCCGCCCACGATCGTGACTAGGGGCCAGCCCACCAATTCCCAGCCCTCGAAGGGACTCCAGCCGCATTTGGTCAGCAGCTCTTCCCGCCGCACCGGTTTGGGTGTGTGGCGATCCACCAGCACCAGGTCGGCGTCGTAGCCCACCTGCAGCCGCCCTTTGTTGGGGATCCCGTAGAGGCGGGCCGGCGCCTCACACATCCACCGCACCACCTGCGCCAGCGTACAACGCCCCTGCTGGGCTGCCGTCAACATCAGGGGCAAGGCCGTCTCTACTCCCGGCATACCCGAGGGGGAGTGGGGATAGGGCTGAGCCTTTTCTTCCAAAGTATGAGGGGCATGGTCGGTGGCAATGCAATCCAGGATCCCGTCCTGCAGCCCCTGCCACAGTTGGGCCAGGTTAGCGGGATCCCGCAGGGGGGGGTTCATCTGGGCCAGGGATCCCAGCCGGGCGTAATCGGCGGTGCTGAGCAGCAGGTGCTGAGGGGTCACTTCTGCCGTCACCCAGGCCGGCTTGTGCTGGCGCAGCAGTTCCACCTCTAGGCCGGTGGAGAGGTGCAAAATGTGCAGCCGATGGCGGTAGCGGGTGGCCAAGTCCAAAGCCCGCCGTGAGGCGATCAGGGCCGATTCCTCGTCCTGAATTTGCGAGTGAACGGCTACATCTGTGCGTCCGGCAAACAGGGCCTTACGGGCTTTGATGCGAGACAGATCTTCGGCATGGACGGCAATTAAAAAGTTGGGATCCGTTTCCCCGAAAATCCGCTCCAGCGCCGCCTGATCATCCACCAACAGGGGCCCATGCATGGATCCCATGAAGATTTTGATGCCACAGGCTCCCTGCACCGTTTGCAACTCTTCTAAGTTATCGGCAGTGGCCCCGATGAAAAAGCCGTAATTGACCACACACTTGCTGCCTGCACGGGCCAACTTGTCATCCAGCGTCGCTTGGTCAATCGTCAGCGGGTCGGTGTTGGGCATCTCCAAAAAGCTGGTCACCCCGCCCCGGGCACAGGCCCAGGATCCCGTCTGCAGGTCTTCTTTGTGCTCTCGGCCCGGCTCGCGGAAGTGAACTTGCGGATCGATCACCCCCGGCATCAAGGTATGGCCCTCGGCGTCGATGACCTTGGCCACCCCTTCTGGCGAGAGGTTTTGGCCGATTTGGGCAATGCGCCCCTCCCGCACCAGCACATCCCCCCGCCAGGGATCCCCTTCCGGCACCAGCAGCTCAGCATTTCGGATCAGCAAATCTCCAGACAAAGCTCCGCCCTCCCCCAAAGGCGCTCTCAAGATAAAGACTATTGACTTGGCTCCGCCAGCACAGCCGCATCTGGATCCAGTAAACTACCCGGCTCCGACCGCTAAGCGGTACGGAGCGGGCTTTCAGTAGCCCTGAGCCTGTTCTGCTCTACCAGAGAACAAAACAGGCCCGAACCTCTAGGCTGGTTTACGGCAGCCCCCAAGAGCGCAATCACATTCGCACCATTCAAATCCGCA
>NZ_JBSSAH010000014.1:0-62626 GCF_054058415.1 Thermostichus sp. MS-CIW-38
CTTCTGCCATTTGTTTTCATCTAAAAAAACCAACTTCATCCTCTTTCCTCTATAAATTATTCTCTCTATCCTAACATAAGATCAACACGACCTAACACTTTTTTAGCAGCTTTGTTCTTCCAACTCCTGCATCTGCCGGCGGTATTCCCGCCCAAAGGCTTGCAGCAACCCTTCTGCATGGGAAAGAGGCCCTGCTTCATAGGCACGGGATCCCACCCCTTGCTGGGTGAGCTCGCACAGGTGCCAATCCTGTCGATTGGTGCGATCCCACAATTCCACCACCTCGCTGGGATCAAAACCATCCAGCGCCAAGGTCTCCGGCTCAAACAGCCAATCGCAGACAACCCGCGTCCGGTCGGATCCCTGGGGCCACAGAGTGTGGGTCATGACATAGTCCGGCTGCAGGCTCAAGAATAGATTGGGCATAAGGGTGTAGTAGTAGGCCCGCCGTTGGTTCTCGCCTCGCACGGTGGAGATCAGGGGCAAGCTGCGTTGGCCACTCATGTTTAGGCTGGTCACATCTGGATTGAGCAACATGTAGCCGCCCAAAAAGGGGCCTTCCATCAGGTCGTTGCGACCGCTGCGAGCCGGCGAAAGACGGGCCAATTCCGGGTGAATGAGGGGGCAGTGGTAGCACTCAGAGTAGTTTTCAAACAGCAATTTCCAGTTGGCCTGAACGTTGTATTCAATACGATGACCTCGCCGCAGAGCGGACAGGTTCCACTCTCGGAAACGACCTTGCAATGGGGCAAAAACCTCATCGAAGGGCTGAGGATTGCGGCTGAGGTTGACCCAGACGAAGCCTTCCCATTCTGCCAAGGCAGCGGAGTGGAGGGGATAATCTTCACGGCGAAAGTCTTCCACCTCGTGCATCTGGGGAGCCGCCAACAATTGTCCATCCAGCCCATAGCGCCAGGCGTGGTAGGGGCAAGGGATCCCATCGGCAAAATGGCCTTGGAGCTCGCTGCAGAGTCGGGTTCCTCGATGGCGACAGTGGTTGAAGAAGGCATGGGCTTGCCCCTTGGGATCCCGTACCAGGATCAGGCTTTCCCTGAGCACCTGCACCTGCAAAAAGTCTCCAGGTTGGGCCAGATCGGCACTGCGCCCCACGCAGAACCACTGCCGATAAAAAATCCGCTCGATCTCCGCCTCAAAACGGCTGGAGGAGACGTAGTAGTGGCCCGGCAGGGTGCGGGCGCCGGGTTGAACAGTAGCGGGATAGAAAGCGGTCATGGGGCAAAGCAGCGATAAGAAAAACTGCTGTGGGACTCCAGAGGCTTTGCTATCCAAGCTAACGCAGGGATCCCATCCGGCATCTATTCCAAGCAGATCCAAGGCATTTTTAAGGCATTTTTGCAGCATTCCCCCCAGGCACGCCGTGCTGCTCGCGCAAATACCCCAGTCTCCTACCCACAAGGGGAGAGGGGGGCATAAGAACTCCGTCCTGCTGACGCAAATGGCTTATTCCCGCTAGGGGGACGTAGCGCTGTAGCCCAAGTCGCGCAGAAGGTGCTCAGAGCGCCGCCAGTGGGGCCGCACCTTGACAAACAGCTCCAGGTACACCTTGCCCAGGATCAGCTTTTGAATCTGCAGGCGGGCTGCCTGGCCGATCTGCTTGAGCCTTTCCCCTCCTTTGCCAATGAGGATCCCCTTTTGCGAGTCCCGCTCTACATAGAGGGTGGCCAAGATGCGGGTGACGTTGGGGGTTTCTTCCACCTGGTCGATGGTCACGGCCACGGAATGGGGCACTTCCTCGCGGGTCTGCAGCAGCACCTGTTCTCGGATCAGCTCCGCCATGATGAACCGCTCCGGCTGATCCGTCACCAGATCCGGCGGGTAGTAGTAGGGGCCGGTGGGCAGCAGATCGATGGTGGCTTGGATCAGGGGTGTCAAACTGCTGGGATCCAAGGCAGACACCCAAACGACAGGAGCGCCGGGGCGCAGGGCTTGGTAGCTCTCTTGGTGAGCTTGGCGCACGGCAGCATCCCGAGGAAGCAGATCCGCTTTGTTGCAGACGATCAGGCAGGGGGAAGCAGCAGGGATCCGCTCGGCAATAAAAGCATCCCCGCGTCCTGCCGGCACCGATCCATCCACCACGAAGAGGATCACGTCCACAGCGGCAATGGCTGCCTGGGCGTTGTGTACCAAGATTTCCCCCAGGCGGTGGTGGGGTTTGTGGATGCCAGGGGTATCCACCCAGATGATCTGGGCTTGGGGTAGGGAGAGGATCCCCTGTAGGCGGTTGCGGGTGGTCTGGGCCACGGGAGAGGTGATGGCAATCTTTTGTCCCACCAGGGCGTTGAGTAGGGTGGACTTGCCCACATTGGGCCGCCCGATCAGCCCCACAAACCCCGACTTAAACCCTGGCGGGGCAGCCGGGATCGCAGACAGTTCCCCACTGCTGACACGACCGGGCGCCGATTCCCCTTCTGCTGCAGCAGCGGAGGACTCTGTCCCGCCGTCGCCAATGGATCCCTGTCCCTCAGGGGAGGGATCCCTCCCGTCTGGAGGAGAGTGGGAAGATCCGGCGCTCTGCTCTCGTAGCTCTTCTAAAGGCTCTGTCCCGCTGTCGCGAGAGGAAGCTGGGGATGGGGAGGGTCGGGATCCCTGCAGGACGGCCAGCTTGAAGTTGTAGTTCTCCACCATGCCTGGGATCAAAAACAGGTCAATCAACTGCCCAATGCCCAACAGGCCAAAGGTGAACAGCCAGAGAACGCCTGTGCCGGTCTTGCCCAGGTAGAGGCGATGGACGCCACAGATCCCGAAGATGCCCAACGCCCAGAGGATATAGGCAGTACCGACAGACTTGGGTTCAGCGGGGGGCAGCAGGTAGCGAGAACTCATGGGGATTTGACGAGATAACTTTGAGCGGGTACTCCAAGTCTAAGTCTGTCATCTCCTGGCCTGGACGGGCAGAAGAGAACCGGCGTGATCTCTGCAAGCAAGCTGGGATCCCTTCACGGCCATAACTTTCACCCAACCTCTAGCGGATAGAGTAGGCTGCTGAGGCGGCAGGCAACTGCAAGGATAGGGATCCCAGCGGGGCCAAGGTGGTGCCGGGGTAGTAAAAAGCGAGGATTTGCGCCGCGTTAAACCCCTGCCGAGCCAGGGTATAGGAGCCGTACTGGCTCAAGCCCACCCCATGGCCGAAGCCGCCACCGATGAAGCGATAGCCTGCCAATCGCTCCCCTTGTTTCAGAGGCTCTATCCGAAACAGGGTGCTGTACAGGCGAGGAAAAGCCAAGCGTACCTGATCCTTGCGCAAAAGAATCGAGCGGATCCCTTCTGCCGTCTGCAAGTCCAATTGCATCACCTGCACCCGGCCACTGGCGGAGCGCTCCAGGATCTGCATCCCCGCGATGCTGCTCCAGGTGGGCATCGGGATCCCTAGGTAGTCTTGGCCGGCGCGCAACTGGGTGTTCAGCTCCTCCAGAGATAGGGAGAACTCCCAGCGGAATAGGCGGGATACCCCTGCTTCGTTGAAGCCCTCTCGTTGGGCCAAAAACGCCTGGAAGCTGCTCTCCTGCCGCAAATCCAGGGGCTTACCCGGTTGATGGGCAATATCCGCTTGCGGGCGTAGGTAGGGGCGCGGATCCCCGTCCCAAACATCTTCAAAGGCCGCCGAGATGCCGCCATTGGTAGAGGAATAGACAGCATCCACCAGCTCGCCATTGTAGGTGAGCACCAGGCCGCTGGTCTGGCGAATGGCTTCGTCTGCCCGTGGGTGAGTTCCGGTCAATCCCTTGTAAACCTGGCAATGGGTATTGGCGCAGAGCTGATAATCGTCAACCTGAAAGCGGTGGAGGTTCTTGAGGGCGTAGGTGCGCGCCAAAATCGCCTGGGCGGCCATCGCGGCAAAAGGGGCCCCTGGCCCCACCTCGTGGGGAACTACCCCCCGCAAATAGGTTTCCAGAGGCACGGCATTGACCACAGTGTAGCTGCCGTAGGCATTGGGCTGAAAGGTGATGGATCCGGCATAGTAGTGGTCGTTCACCCGTAGATAGCCGGCATCAGAGGTCACCCTGAGGCGGGTGCGGTGGTAGCGAAAGTGTTCATGAACCCAGCTCAGCTCCGCCCGTTCGCGTCGCTCCTGCACCTCGAGCCGCACATGGGGGATCCCTTCTTTCTGGGCATACTGCTGAATCTGGGCCAGTTGTTGCGGGGTGTAGGCGCGGTTGGCCCACACCTGCCATTCTTGCGGCTGGGCGATCTCGGTGCTGATGCCCAGAGACTGCCAATGGTTGGCATTGGCCTCGGCACTCTCAAAGCTTTTGTGGCTGCTGAGGATTAGACGGTATACGGTTTCCGGGGTGGTCAGGGCGCGATTGACAATGCCGATGCTGACCCGAGGCGTTCGCTGGGTCTGGGTGCTGCCGTCTGCTTGAGGGAATTCCAGGGTGAGAAGGGATCCCGTCGGCGCCGCCAGCTCCACTTGATCCGTCTCAGAACGGCCAAAGCGTTGCAAAATGCCTATATGCAGGATTGGGTTTTCGGGGGTGGCTGCCGTGGCCAAGGTCTCTTCACGAACTCCGGTTGCGTCGGCGGCATGGAGCGCTAAGGCCGCCAGCAACAGGCCCAAGCCGGAAATGAGGGTGCTCTGTTTGCGCCAGCGGGACGGAGCCCCTAAAAACCGACGGGGTTTGGCAGTGAGAGCCTGACAACTGGCCATGGCCGCTTTATCCTAAAACACACCCTGTCGATTTTACCCCCATCTTTTTTGGCCTACCTGCAGCGGTTGCGTTAGCGGTGGGGAGCATGACTCTAGTCAATAATAAGCTCAACTATACTGAAAATAATGTATAATATGTTCAGTACGGATTACTACCAGTTGATCTTTCTGTTTACTTTCGAGTCTGCCAACATGGTAGCCAAAGCAAAGCAGAAAATTGGTAGTAAGACGACACGGAAACTGCGCTTTGGGTATTCTACTCAAAGCTTTGCGGGATACCGCCATTCTGGTTGGAAACAAACAGAATGCTATCGCTGCATAGTTGAACAGTGATGTTCAGCAGTGTTCAGCGTAAATGTATCAGCACCATGGATGCTTTTCCTCGCATGTCTGTTCCCGACGACGGGTTCCCAATCGCCACGGCGGGACGCCGCCCCTCTTTGCACAAGGGATCCGGCTGGAGGCTGGGCTGGGATCCCACCCGTTCCCCTTTTGTTGCGCTGGTGGGGGGAGAAGCCTGGGCGCTGGAGCTCACTCAGGAGGAGTGGCAAGCGTTTGTGCAGGGGGTGCAGCGCCTGCAGCAGGATATGGAGGCCATCGCCTCCCAACTGATGGCGGAGGAGAGCATTACGCTGGAGCAGACTTGCCCTGCTTTGACGTTGATTGCCAGCGGCAGCGCCACCGCCTGGGGCCTCTACGTGCAATTGCATCAAGGCCGGCGCGGAGAAGGTTTTTGGCCTGCTGATGTTGTCCCTGAGCTATGCCAGGCCCTCGCCCAATGCTTTCAGGAAGCTCTCTAGCCCCCTGAAGCCTGCAGTCTGGATCCCTGCCCAGGGTTTTTGGGGCGAAGCTACAACCCCTTGATTCCCTTCAGCGCCTGAGAGAACCGATGGATCTGCACCATCTGCACACCTACATTCGTCCCCAACAGCTTGAGGACTTGACCGCATGGGATCCCGGCTGGAACTGGCTGGCCGGGGGGACTTGGCTCTTCTCACAGCCGCAACCCCACCTGCGGGGACTGATCGATTTGCATCCTCTGGACTGGAACGAGCTGGAAATCAGTGCAGAAGGGTTAAAACTGGGGGCAACCTGTACCTTCCAGCAACTGTTGCAATACGATTGGCCACCCCATTGGCCAGGGATCCGCGCCCTGTGCGAGGGAATGGCGTCTTTGGCCTCTTTTAAGGTGGCCCACTTGGCAACGATAGGGGGAAATCTCTGCCTGGCCCTGAGTGTCGGTGTCGTAGCACCCGTGTTGATCGCCCTTGAGGCCACCTACACGCTGATCGATCTGCAGGGATCCCTGCGCCACATCCCCGCTCAGGACTTTCAAACCGGCCCCCAACAAACTCTGCTGCAGCCGGGGGAAGCCTTGCGATTGGATCCCGGCCCAACGCCTGCGCAGCCCCAGCACCTTTCAGCGGCTCGGCATCACCCAAACGGATCCCGCCTTGGTGATCGTTGCCGGATCGCGCGATCCCGACTCAGGCGATTATCGCTTCGGACTCAATGCTGCCCTTTCACCCCCACAACTGATCCAGATGGGATCCCGGCCCGATCCAGAACATCTTCCCCAACTTTTGGCAGAGCAAGCCCACGGCTGGATCGCGGATTTTCGGGCCAGCGCCCTTTACCGCCAACGCATGAGTGAGGTATTGATTCGCCGCTGTATAGACATCTTGGGCTAATCGGGGTATTGCCCCATCCCAACAGGGGGCTGAGAACAACGTACTCATCCTGCCAAAGCTCCCGCCGCTCTGAAAGTAAAGGTTTTAGGCGTGGGTCAGTGCCCCGGTTTGAATCGAAATGACCATAAGTCTGACATTCCCGTCCATAGGATTGAGATAGCCACAGGCAAAAATTCATCTGTTGCTGTTCCAAAAATGGGTAACACATAAAAAGTTTGGGGCAGTAGCAACTGGCAGTGTCACCCCATAGACAGCCGCGAAAACAGTTCACAGTGAACTCAGATTTATCTGGCCTTAAAACTTGAAGCCAGTTTACAAAAAATTTACCTACAGTTGATATCCAGTGGGGTTTTGGATTCAGGAGTTCACATGATTTGATGAGGAAAGTTTTGGGTCTGCGAAGGGTAACCTGAGACCAAGAAAAGGCTTGAATACCAGGGCAAGATCCTTCGGGTTTAGCCGGGTGCCTGATTTCTCCCAAAGTGGGGCTGAGGCTGTCATGAATCGGTTTTCCCTTCATGAAGTCTATCTCAGGAGAATCCTTTTCCGTCTGGCCACTGCGGCTCCTCGTGGCATGACATTGATCGAGTTGCTGGTGGTCATTGTGATTGTCGGTACTCTCTGCGCGGTGGCCATTCCCAACCTGCTTAACCACATTCGCCGTTCCAGAGTTGCTGAAGCCCAAACAGCTTTGGCGACCATTGGCCGCGCTTCAGAAATCTTCCGCATGGATTTTACGGTTTATCCTTCCAGCTACGCCGATATTCAATTCGGAGGGATCCAAGGGGATCGTTATCTGCAAGATCCCTGGCAAGCCCCCAACTATCGTCTCCCCGAAGTTGTTCCTCCCACTCCTGGCCCAGCTGGCATGCGTTGGATGACGGAGTCTCACACCTACACAGCTGCTGGTGGGAATCCCCTGCGCTGTGACATCGGCCTTGGGGATCGCCAGCAAGAGGTTTTGGTCTCCGGCTACAACCTACACAACTCCTGCAACCTCTATCGTTGACCTGCCCAGGCAGGAGTCTGGCGGCTTGAGGAAGCGGGACTGGGCGGACTTGAACCGCCGACCTAGCGCTTAGGAGGCGCTTGCTCTATCCATCTGAGCTACAGCCCCTTGTCGAACATCCTACTGCTCTTAGCCCCCATCTCAGATTACAGCCCTTTTGCAGATGAGGTGATACCCGACCAGTTCTCATCATGCCCCAACTGGGTCTGGCGTTATCGGTTGTGTTGTTGACATTGACCTGCTAGACATCTTCTGTGATGCTAAGAAGTGTTAAGCTAAGGACTTGGATCCCAAACCGAGGTCAGCCCTATGGAATCCCTTTCTGATCCCTTCGTCAATCCCCCCATTTACTCTGCCATCGCCTTATTCAGCTTTTTTGCTGTTATCTTTGGCATCATTTTCAAGGACAATTTGGAATACCAGGTGGCCCTTTGGCAGCTCAACCGGGATAGCCAAGCGCAAATTCGCTACCGCACTCCTGGGGTGATCCTCACCTACAGTCTCTGCTGCCTGTTTACCTCTGGGTTTGTGGCCGCGTGTCTGAACGTGTTTGGCCTGTCTATGGCCTTGGCCGCCTGCGTCGGTGGGATCCTAGTGTTGAGCACGGCAGGCTTGGTGTGGTGGCAGTTGGGATCCCTGATGGCTCTGTTGGCTGCCGGTGGATCCCAGGCCATCGATATTGACTCTTACGGAGCAGGGGCCATTTTGGATTCTGAGGCGGCAGCACCCCCCGAGGGAGAATAGGATCTTGGAGTAGTCTTACCCCATGCCCTGGTCTAGCTGGATCAGCTGGATCCAGAAGAGCGTGCCTACAGAGTAGAGAAAGCTTAAGAAGTTTCTGGCCAACTTGTTAAAACGAGAGAACAAGTGCCAGCTCAGCTTTTGAAAAACGCCTCTTTCTGTAAAAAATTACAAATTATAGTCATTCCAAACTAGACTGGGACACTCCCCAAGCGTTCCGCCTCGCCTCCGTGACCGCTCCCAGAGGAGAGGGGAGCTAGAAAGCAATACAACGGAAATGTTTCATCCCTGTTTAAAATGACTATACTGGTTACAATCTCTCGCCACCCTCCTATTTTTCCCAGAAAAAATTACCACTTGACCCCTCTATCCTTTTCCTTTACTTAGGCATTCTGGCTTCACTTGACTTCAGCTTGCTAGCCTTGCCTTGATGCAAAATAAGCAACGGAAAAAGGCTACCACTTAAGCAAGTTGAAGCTCTCCATATCGATAGTGGCGCGGTTGCGGTAGATCCCCAACACGATGGCCAAGCCCACTGCGGCCTCGGCAGCCGCCACAGTGATGACAAACACCGAGAACACCTGGCCGCGAATCATCGCTGAATCGACAAAGTTGGAGAAAGCCATGAAGTTCAGGTTCACCGCATTGAGCATCAGCTCAATCGACATCAGCACGCGAATCGCATTGCGGCTGACGATCAGGCCGTAGATGCCAATACAAAAAAGAACCGCTGCCACCACCAAGAAAAACTGCAGTTGCAACATCGCGATGAGCTCCATGTAGATACACAATGACAGGGGCCTCGGGAAAGCTCTAGGTTTTATGGCCGAGAGCAGTCAGCTTTAGCGGGTGCTCACCAGCTCTGCTTGCCGTTCCGACTCCGATTCAAGCTGGGGTCGGGCCCGCTCCAGCAAGCTCAGATCCCCTTCTCCGGCTTGGGGAATGACAAACTCTCGACGCGCCAGCACAATAGCACCGATCAGAGCCATCAACAGCAGGATAGAGGCCAGCTCGAAAGGCAACAGATACTCCCTGAAGAAATGCCCACCCATCACCAAAACACTGCTCATGGGTTGGATTGGCTCTAACTGCCAGGGGGTATTCAGGGCCATCGCCGTCAGAAGGGCAAACAACCCCAAGCACACGACTGCCGTCACTCCGTTGCGCAGCCAGCCCAGCTTCAGGGGGGCAAAGGTGTAGCGCCGATTCACCAACATGATGGCAAACAGGATCAACACATTAACCGCGCCGACGTAGATCAGAACTTGGGCTGCGGCCACAAAATCGGCATTCAAGAGGAGATACAACCCGGCCATGCTCAGGAAAACGCCCCCGAGCAGAAAACCGGAATAGACAATGCTGGGGGCCCAAACCACGCCTAGCGCGAAGCCAATGGCCATCGCCGATAGCACCACAAACGTAACCAGTTGTACGCCTTCTCCGAGGGTCATGAGAGATCCGTCCTTAGCCAGTTTCTATTGCTGCTCCCTTACCACTGTACTGTCCTGGCGGATTTAAGAGAAGCCCGACTCCTTTTTCAGATCGATAGAGAAATCTCTAGAGTTGGGTCTCACCAACTGCCGCCCGCTCCGCCACCTCCGCTGCTGCCGCCACCGAAGTCTGAATCTCTGCTGCTATCGTTTGTGTGCCAATCGCTTGTGTCGCGATCGCTTGTGTGGCTGAGCTCGGGGATGACCACCTCTCGCTCAGTGCGGTAGGAGCACAAAGGGCAGCTAAAGATTTCCCGCTTCAAACCGCTCTGGGAATAGGTAGCCTCCACAAGGATCTCCGTGGAGAGATCCAAAGTGAGGGCTTGGCACCGAGGGCAGTAAAGGTGTCGGGAGAGCGTGCCTTCGCGCACAACCACAGCTATTCCTTGACAGGTAGGACAAAACCAGCCGTAGTAGCGAGCTCTGCCGCGGCTCCTGGCCAGGCGATGCTCTTGGGGAAGGTACTTATCCAGAAGCTGGGGCTGGATGAGTCGCATGGGTCGACCACAGGCTTGACAGACCACTGGCTGAAAAGGGATCCCACGCTTCCGGCCCAAGGTGCCGTCAGTGGCCATAGCAGCCACAACCGGCAGAGCGAACCCCAGCCAGTTGCCGCTGGACAATCCTAGGAACACGCCAAGGCAGAGGGATCCCGAATAGAGGAAGAGACGAATGGGGTCGCTCTGAACCGAAGAGAGCACAGCACCTGTTCTTGGATCTCTGCGTGTCAGGGAGAGGACTTGTCTTCCCCCTCGCTCAGCCCTTAGAGAGACGGGCATGCGAGAGCGCTGCCACCCCAGTCCCAAAATGATGATCCCCAGCAGCAGCAGGATCCCTTCCACCAGGGAAGAATCAATGCCCTGGGCCACTGCCCCAGAAGAAGTTGCAATCGTTGAGGTGGTAACTCCAGAAGCTGCCGCAGGAACATTTGCAACGGGCTGGCCCTGCAACACCGAGGTCAACTGCCGCACCCCCGCCAGAGTGCCGCCATCAAAATCCCCATTGCGAAACCGAGGCAGGATCTGCTGGTCGATAATCTGCTGGACTCGGCTGTCGGGGAGGATAGCGACCAGGCCCCTGCCCGTTTCGATTTCCACCCGCCGATCCCCTACCGAGATGAGAAACAAAACCCCGTTGTTTTGGCCTGCCTTGCCGATCCCCCAGTAGTTAAATAGCTGCGTGGTGAAGTCTTTTGGTGTTGCATATCCCTGAGTATTCGGCACGGTAACCACTGCCATCTCGGCACTGGTGCGCTGCTCAAGCTGAGTGATAAGACGGTTGAGCTCGTTTTCGGTGCTGCTGCTGAGGATGTTGGCGGTATCGGAAACCCACCCTCCATACTGACGGCGGGGGTTGGGCACTTGTTCAAGGGTAATGGCCCAAGCGGGCTGCGGCAGCAGGGATACAACTAGCAAAACTGCCGCCCAAACTTTCGGCATGGCTTACCTGGCTGAGCGCTGCCTAGGTTCTAGCACAGCTGTCTCGGCTAGACTGGCAGTCCTTTTCCCAGGGAGAGAGGGGAGTTGGGGAACGGTTGAGACAAGCCGCTTCTTGTTGCTAGTAATTGTTAACAGCAACCGGCCCTCAGTCCGGCCAAGGGAGCCAGGCTTCTTCTTGCCATTCCACTTCAAAGCACTCCCGGGCGGCCTGGAGAAAATGTTCGATCAAAGCAGGGATCCCTGGCGCCGTGGGGCAAATGTCGTAGATACCAATCACCTGCGAGCCGGGCAGATACCGTTCCCACAGCTCTAGATTGGGTTGCAATAGGAGGGATCCCTGTTGCAGGATCCCCCAAGGTTGCCACAGTTGGGCGTTGCCCATCAGCTTTTTGCCCTGCCAGCTCAAGTCAGCACGGGTACGGGAGGCAAAGCAACTGGTCTTGTTGCGGTAGCCGGGATCTTGGTGGCCTTGGCCGCGAGCAAAAGCAGGCCCATCTATGGCAATACCCAGCTCCGCCAACCCCTGCACCCAAAAGCGGCAGCAGAAGTCGTACACCCAGGCCCGCTGCAAACTGGGCAACCTGGCTTGCAAGTAAGAAAGGGGCAACACCAAGCTGTAGGTCAGCTCTGCTGCATCCTCAGCCGCCTGATGGAGCACCGCCCTTCCCCCCGTGGGTCGGCGCACAATCGGGATCCCTGGCAGGGGATCTGGCCAAACCTGGTGCCGCCCCAGCGAGAGGGTGAGCCGATCCCAGCCATAAAAGCGCAGGCAGGGGTGAGGGTCATGGCGCAGCCGCTGCAGAAGCCAGGCATCCTGCTCCATTTGCCGGGCCCCAGAGGCCACGCGGTAGGGGAGCCAGTATCCCTGGGATCCCATCCCGGCAAAGCCAGACCCTAAACTTTGGGAAACTCGGCCTGGAGGGGCTCATCGTATTCATCGGCCAAGCTGGCCACAATGGTGATGGCCCGGGAAATTTCGCCCGCTGTGATCCCTTCCAAGGTGCGGTAGTGGTTCAGCACCACCTGGTTGTTCCAGATGCAAAAGCGCGCCTCTAGGGTGTCGCTCCAATTCTTCTCCAGGAGCTTCTGCATCAGCTTGGCCGGTTCTGCCACCGGCAGAGAGAGAACGGGAGACCATACCAAAAGAGTGTCTTCTGGCGATTCGCCGCTCAGATGGACGAACACTTCTGCCGTGCCGTAGGTGAATTTCCAGGTGTGACCTTGCTCATGGTTTTCGTAGGCCGCATCCTCTTTGAGGCTGGAAACCACCGCCGAGACAACCTCAACGCAGCGAAGGGGCTCTGGAAAAACCTCTGGCGAAGGGTTAAAGGTGCTCATGAGCGGCTCACTGTAAACCATGATCTTTCCCCTATTCCCTATCCAACCACCTCAACTATACCGCTATACCGCCTAAGACTCCGACCTATCCGGTCATCGCTTTGGGATCCTCAACTCAGGCGAGAATGAAACCGTTGGCAATGGTTCACTAAGTGGCCGGACAGGTGAGGGCAAGCGATCCCCCCCGCCAACTGGAGAGAGAGCCTGTTCAAAAGTCTTTCGAAGAACCTGAGGGAAGCTCTATGGAATCTCCATCTCATCTCCCCCAGAAAGCCATTGGTATTCTTGGAGCCCTGCCCGAGGAAGTGGCCATGCTCACCGCAGCAATGGAAACCTGCTCCATCCATACCCATCTGGGGCGACAGTTCCACCAGGGATCCCTGTCGGGGCAACCGGTGGTGGTGGTACAAGGTGGGGTGGGCAAGGTGCGGGCGGCAACCACAGCGGCTTTGTTGGTGGCCCATTTCCCTTTGCAGGGGATCATTTTTACCGGTGTGGCCGGGGCCTTGGCCGATCACCTGCACATGGGAGATGTGGTGCTGGCCCATGCGGCGATCGAGCACGACTTTGGCACCGGACGACCCGAGGGCTTTGTCTTGGGGATCGACTTTATCCCAGAGCTGCGCCACCCACTGGCCGAGGCCGATAGCGCCCTCTACGACCTGATTGTGGCCCATCCCGAGCGGATCCCTCTCCACCCCCTACAAGGCCGGGATCCCGTCATTCATCAAGGCTTGGTGGCCACCGGCGATGTGTTTGTGGCCGACGCAGACCTACGCCGACAAATCCGAGAACGCACCGGCGCTTTGGTGGTGGAGATGGAGGGGGCAGCCGTGGTGCGAGTAGCGCAAGAAGCCGGGATCCCTTGTTTGCTGGTGCGCTCGGTTAGCGATGCAGGGGACGATACGGATTTCTTGAGCTTTTTTCAAACAGCAGCGCTCAACTCAGCAGCAGTTGTCCGCACCATCCTGCAAAACCTGCCCCCCTCCTTGCCTTAGCCCAAGTGCGCAGATCCCCTCCTCTAGCGCAAAAGACGCAAAAGAGGAGTTGGGCATGGTTGCGTTCGCGTCAGTTGTTCATCTCCCGCTCCAGCTTGGCCATCGAGATCTGGCTTTCCAGGCGGGAAATGCCTTCGCGAAGGGTTGCCACCTGTGCTTCAACTTCATCCAAAGATTTGCGAACCGCTTCTGCTGCGCTCATGTGCTGGTTGCGCCGGACCAAAGCCTCGCGGGCAAGGTCATCTTGGTTCTGTTGGCTGGCTTTCTCAGCTCTGACAAACCAATCTTCGGCCTTTTGCAAAATTTCGTCGTACCGCCGTTCCAGTTGCTTGCGACTGGCCAGGGTTGTGGTGAGGCTGCGCTGCAATTGTTTCAGATCCCGCTCCATCTGCCGGATGCTCACCCTCTGTCGGCTGGGCTTTCTCCACAGCACCTTGCTCAGACCCACCATCACCACCGCAGTAGCAATCCCCACACCCGCAGCCGCCGCCGGATTTTCACGAATCAAAGAACCATCCAAAACATTGACCCCCGCAAAGGCCGAGGTTTGCGTGGCCGTCTCCCGAAACTCCCAAGGCATCACCGGATTGCGTTGCTGCCAGAAGCCTAACCGCGCCGCTTGGGCCGCCTCTTGGGCTTCTAGGTAGCGTTGCCGATTGGCCCCGTGCAAAAAGCGCTCGTAAACCACCGCCTGACCCTGGCGCAACATCTCCAAATTCACCAAACCATCGGCGTTGTACACCTGGGCAATGTGAAGCCCTTCCGGTGTGACATAGAGGGTATCCACCTGCACCAGGGATCCCGTCGGGAGCAAGTTTTGCAAAGCCTCTTGGGATAGCTTCCCCCAGCGCCCTTGGGTTAGCTCCGGCGCATCCACGTAGGCCAGACGGAAACGGGTTGGCCTGCCGTTCAAGTCCGCCCAGAAGGTATCCCCATCTACCACCGACCGCACCCGTGCCGTCCCGGAAGATTGTGCTGCCGCTGGAAGAACAAGCCAACTGCCCGAAAGGACAGCCACAGTCATCAGAAGGGAAGTTCTTGAGGTCATGGGGGTCACTCCTATTGTGCAGAACAAGAACAAAAGTTAAGAAATAATAAGATAGAGAAGTTTGGGGGAACAAACCGGAATCCCAGAGCGTCCTTGGGGATTGCCGTGAGGCTGGCTGCTGCTCTTCCCTGGCAAAGGCAACAGAGCCAGCTGCTCCCTACGTCGGAAAAGCGAACCTCTCCCACGAAAAGCTGCGGCTCTCGAAGAGTCGGCTCGTGGGGTCGGCTTAATTTGGGTTAGAGTTTAGCTCACCTTTTGGGGCAACGTCACAGCCCTAAGGCGCAATCTTTGTCCCCCGGATCAAATCACAGGCGCAAGCGATAGGGTTCTTCGTCGGGGAAGTCGGGCAGAGGAGGGGGCAGGATCTCGATCTCCCCCGTAGGCAGCGTTTGCAGCACGGTACCCAACTGGACCAGTTGTTCCAAGACAAACAGGCGGGTATCCCGGTCGGTGGTGGAGTTATACACGCTCAGCCAAACATCGAATTGGGAACGGCGGCTGAGAGGACTGCGGGCGATGTTATCTCCTAGTTGACGAAATTCATCTCCAGGCAGGCCCACCTGCTCTCGCCAGGCAGCAGCTTGGTAGTAGTCATTGCGGCCCGCTTCCGCATCCCCCAGAAACATAAAGTTAAGTAGGGCGCGATCCACATAAAGTCGCCAGGCGTCAGGGTTGTTTTGGGGGTTGAACTGCTGCAGGCCGCGATCCAAAATCTCGACGGCTTTTTCCGGCTGGCCGGCCCGATAGGCCAACACCAAACTGGAGAGCCGGTAGCCCAAGAAGAAACGGGGATCCAGCCGCAGCATGTGATCGAAGTAGTCGTAGGCCAGGCCATAGCCAGTCTGGGTGCGAGCCGGTGCATCCCCGTAGTACTGGATCAGCTCCAGCCACAGCCAGGAAGCCCCCAAGTTACGGTAGCCCAGCCACCCCAGCGTATTGGCCAGGGCAATGTTGCGGTTTTTGCGGGCCTCGGCATTTTCCAATTCTCCCAGATTGATCCGCTCCAGCATCGGCAACTGCAGCCGCACCACCAGGATCCCACACAGAAACGCCCCCCCAACGGCGGCCAGAGTGCCTGCCAGGGAGAAGCGAGAGCGACGACGGGGCAAGGAAGCAGCAGTCATGGCAAGTTTTTTGCGGATCCCTGAGGCTGTCGCGACCAGGGCTACACTCAATCATAAATTGAACCGTTGAGCCTTTCCCCTGCCTATGGCCAGCTCTGCCCTCTCCGCTTCGGAACGAGCCTTGAGCCTTTACGAGGCTCTGCCCTACCCTAATGTGCCCCTCTCGCAGACGGCTCGCAATGCCTTGCCGGAGATGTTTAAGATGAGCTACACCACGGCTCAGTACCTGCGCACCCATGCTATCGTCCCGCCAGAGGGCAAGGTTTTGTTGAATGCCGGCTGTGGCTCCGGTTGGGAAACGTTGATGATGGCTGAGGCCAATCCAGGGGCCCAGATCGTTGCCTGTGATCTGTCTCCGGCTTCGGTCAAGCTTACCGAGGAACGCCTGCGCCACCACGGCTTCGCAGATGCCGAGTTTTATGTCCTCAATCTGCTGGAGCTGGATCGCCTGGGGATCCAGTTTGATTTCATTAGCCTCAATGATGTTTTGTATTTGCTGGAGGATCCCACCGAGGGCCTGCGGGCCATGAAAAATGTCCTCAAGCCCGATGGCATCATCCGGGCCAATCTCCACAGCCGCTACCAACGGCAGGTGTTTTTCCGCCTGCAAGAGGGGTTGCAAAAGGTGGGGCAATTTGACGTTCCGCCAGCAGTAGGGGCCAAGAATGTGCGGGAGTTCATGGGATCCCTGCGAGAAGAAGTGGCCCAGGCGGTGCTCTGGAACCCGGCCAACTATGCCGAAGATGCGGCCATTATGAATAATTACCTACTCTCCAACGACAAGGGGTTCACGATCCCCGACCTGTTTCGCATGTTGCAGCAGGCGGGGTTGAGCTTTTTGAGCTTGGTGGATAGGCCCGACTGGTCGGTGGAGTCTTTGTTTAAAGAGGTGCCTGAGTTTGTGCGGCAGCGGTTGGCAACCCTCAGCATCATGGAGCGGCTGCATCTGTATGAACTCCTTCGCCCTGTCCATCGCCTCATCGACTTTTGGGCGGAGCATGCCGGCTCTTCGCCGGTGCTGCCCTGGAGCGACGAAGATTGGCTGTCGGGATCCGTACAATTCAATCCCCTGTTGATGGACAACCCCCGCTTTCGCCAGGAGTACAGCAAAGCCCTGCAAGAGAAGCGGCCCTACGAAATGCAGTGGACAGGGGCCACCCACGGGCGGATCAGCATCCCTGCCGAGAAAGTGAGCTGGTTGGCGCCACTGCTTCAAGGACCAACGCCGGTTCGAGAGCTGATTCAACAGGCCGTCCAGTTGGGATCCCCAGATGAAGAACGAACAACCGCTGAGGTGCTGACCTTCCTAACCAACCTAGAAGACTTTCTTTTTTTGATGCTGCAATAGGCAGCTCCCCAAGTTCTGGCTGCCCATACCTGTCTGTTGTTTGTAACCTATGAGTCAGATGTCTGCCCGGTCGGGATCTTACTGGCGCGCAACCCTGACGCGGTGGTTCCCACAGCCTCTGGATCGCTGGGTTGCCCGGATTACCCTCTGCAACCTGGCCATCGGGGTGATCCTGGTGGTGTTGGGCAACCACACAGCTCCTTACGTGCGGGACTTTAACTGGCAACAGCAACGGGTGGGGGCGCAAGAAGTGCAGATGGTGCTCACCTTCAACCGCCCGATGGATCCCGTCAGCGTTGAAGAGCACTTGCAGATCCAGCCCCCTCTGCCGGGTCGAATGCGCAAACTGGGTCGCCGCTTTTTTTGGACGCTGACAGAACCAGCCCCTTACGGCCAGACCTACCGGGTGCGCCTGCAGGCAGCGGTAGATGAACGGGGCCAGCCCATGGCCCGGCCTTTCGAGGGAGAATTCCGCACGCCGGATCGGCAGTTGCTGGGGATCAGCACCGAACCTGCCCAGCGAGGGCGAATGTTTCTGTTCAACCTGGAGACGGGAGCCGCTACTCTGCTGACTCCAGCTGGGGTCAAGGTAACCCAAATGCAGCCCAGTGCTGATGGCCGCTTCGTGTACTATTTCGCCACGGCCACCAACCTACAGCACCAGGATCTGTACCGGCTGGATCTGGAGGATCTGTCTTCGCGGTTGCTGCTGGATCATCAGGGTTACCAAAACCTGCGCTTCCAAGTCTCGCCGACGGGGGAACTGGTGGTGGCAGAGCGGATCCCGCTGCAACGGGATCCCATGGCTGCCGTCCAGACGGAGCTGTGGATCCAGAAAACAAGCCGGGATCCCTTCGAGCGACTGGAATTGGATACGGCGGTGGGGGGAGATTTTTTCATTAGCCCCGATGAGAGCAGCCTGCTCATCTCGCAGGGACAGGGGGTGGGGATCGTACCCTTGCATCCACGGGCGGCAGCGGAGAGCTTTCTAGCCCAGTTCGGCCAAACCTTAGCCATCCGCCCCGATGGGGCTTTCGGGGCTTTGCTGCGCTTCAATCCCGACTACACCCGCAGCCTCTCCATCGTCAGCAATACCGGCAACAGCGAGGAGATTTTGAGAACCCAGGGATCCATCCTGAAAGGGGCTTTTTCCCCTCGGGCGCCCATCTTCTACGCCTTGGTCAGTGAGGTCTCTCACGTTAGCGGTGCGGAGCATTATTCTGTTGGCGAGGTCGCGATGGACTCCCCCAGCTACACCGAGTCGCCCCGCCTGCTGGCGATAACGCTCGGCACTGAAGCAGGCAACGCCATAGAGGTGGTTCGAGCCACCTATCCCGTCGATCTGGACTTCAGCATTTCCCCGGATGGACGCATGCTGGCCTACACGCTCTTGGAACCGTTCCCAGGGATCCCGGATCCCTCGGCTCCCCTTAGCCGTAGCGGGCAAGCCATCATGGCCTCGCAAGTGTGGTTGGTGGATTTGCAGGACGGGCTGCCCATTCCTGATGGACAAAGTGGTTCGCACCGCTGGCGGGAACGCCGCCTACCGCTGGGCAGCAGCGCCCTAGCCTGGATCCCTTAGGGCGAGAAAGCCACTTGGAGAACAAACCTGCCTAGAATCAAGACAGGGTGTGCGAGGAGAGGTGATATGCGGCTCATTGACGAGCAGGGGCGGCTTTTGGGAAAGGTCAGCCTCTTGGATCTGGGAGCTCTGGCAATTGTGGTGGTGGCCATTGTCGCCGTCTTGTTCTTTCCGGGTCGGCAGGCGGGCAGTGTCGTCCAGGTGGGAGGTGGCCCCACGCTGCCGGTGGAAGTGGACATGATTGTGCGCGGGGTCAGCAGCCGCTCTATGGAACCTTTTCAGGCGGGGCAGAAGGCTGACCTGATCATCCGCAACCAGCCCTACGGCCAGGTGGAGGTGGTGCGAGTGGAGAATGTCAGCCGCACGGTGCCAGTGGTTTTCCCCGATGGGCGGGTGCAGAACTTGCCCGATCCCGAAGCCTATCGCCTCGACCTGGTATTTACGTTGCGGGGGCGGGGCCAGCGCACCGAGAATGGCATCGTCCTGGGCAACAATCGCGTCAAAATCGGTGTTCCCCTAGAGCTAGAGACCTTTGACTACAACTTGCGCGGCACCGTGATGGACGTGCGGCTGCTGCAATCGTAGAGCATGACTCTAGTCAATAATAAGCTCAACTATACTGAAAATAATGTATAACATGTTCAGTACGGATTACTACCAGTTGATCTTTCTGTTTACTTTCGAGTCTGCCAACATGGTAGCCAAAGCAAAGCAGAAAATTGGTAGTAAGACGACACGGAAACTGCGCTTTGGGTATTCTACTCAAAGCTTTGCGGGATACCGCCATTCTGGTTGGAAACAAACAGAATGCTATCGCTGCATAGTTGAACAGTGATGTTCAGCAGTGTTCAGCGTAAATGTATCAGGATGTCAACCCCAATGCAGCTACAGGAGATTGCCCAAAAATTGGGGTGTGCCTACGAGGGGGATCCCACCCTGGAAATTCACAGCGTGGCCAGCCTGGCGGAGGCTCGCCCAGGGGAGCTGAGCTTTCTCAGCGAGGCCCGCTACCTACCTCTCTTGGAGCAAACCCAGGCCAGCGCCGTCATCGTGGAGGAAGGGCTGGCTTTGCCCTGTTCCATTGCCTGCTTGCGGGGCAGGGATCCCCGTCTGCTCTTTGCCCAGGCCATTGAGCTGTTCTACCAACCCTACCGCCTGCCCGTTGGCATCCACCCCACCGCTGTGATCGATCCCAGCGTCGAGCTGGGGGAGGGGGTGGCCATCGGGCCGCACGCAGTGGTGATGGAGGGAGTGAAAATTGGCGACCACACCCAAATTCACCCCAATGTCACCATCTATCCCCACGTGCGGATTGGATCCCGGTGTCAGCTCTTGGCCAATTGCGTCATCCACGAGCGCACAGAAATTGGCGACGACTGTCTGATCCACAGCGGCGCTGTCATTGGCGACGACGGCTTTGGCCACATTCCTCTGGCAGATGGCTCCTGGCGGCGCATGCTGCAGGCGGGCCGAGTGGTGCTGGAAGACAACGTGGAGGTAGGCAGCAACACCACCATCGACCGGGCCGCCGTTGGCGAGACCCGTATTGGCCGCGGCACCAAGATCGACAATCTGGTGCAAATTGGCCACGGCGTGCGCACCGGATCCCACTGCCTGATCGTGGCTCAGGTGGGCATTGCCGGCAGTACCCAATTGGGCCACCACGTCATTTTGGCCGGGCAATGTGGCTTGGCCGGGCACCTGCACATTGGCGATGGCGTGCGTGTAGCCGCCCAGACAGGTGTAACCAGCGATATCCCTGCTGGTCAAACGGTGGCCGGCTACCCCCACCAACCCATTGCCGAATGGCGCAAGAGCATGGCCGTCCAGCGGCACTTGCCTGAGCTGCAACGTACCTTGCGCAAGCTGGAAGCTCGTGTGGCCAAGCTGGAACAGAACGAGGAATCATAAGAGACGGCAAAAGACGTGGATCCACATAAGTCTCCCGCCTTGTCCTGTCGGCCCTAGCTCTGCTCCAGCAACGACCGCAAAGTGTTCAGGTACTCGTTGATGTTGCGCCGGTTGCCGCCGAAATCATATTCCCCAACACGGCCTTCGGAAGTAATGTGTAGACGAGTATGGCCAGGATCCCCTTCTATTGGCGACAGCGAAACCGTTAGATCGTCCACGAACTTAAAAAAGTTGGTGCGGGAGATCCCCTTCACTTCCATCGCCTCAGCATCCACAGAGACCAGTTCCCCCCGCTTCCAAACTTGAAAGGCTTGCTCAGCCGCTTTTAACACCTGGTCTGGGCTAGCTGCAATCACAACTTCCTGTTGGGCGCGATTGTAGGGGGATCCACCCAGGGTGGCCGCTTGTAAGGTGGGGATCCCGCTTGCCAAGCCGAAAAGCAGCACCGCTATCACCACCAAAAGTTTCCAGAAAGACATGCGGACAAAAGGAGAAGTTTACATCTCTTATTATGCCTTTCAGTTAGTAGAACGCTCCTGTTATCACCCTGTCAGCCTGAAGCAGAGCACCTGCCGGCGGTTCTATCGATGGGTTAGCCTACAGCTAATTCACTTGCCCCGAGTGCAAAAATGCTGGCCCAAGAAAAACTCCAAGAGAAAGCCGAGGAAAAGATTACTCCCCTCACCCGCCAGCAACTGGCGGAGCTCATGCCCTCGGCCCAGGGGCTGCTCAGCGATGAACCCGAAATGGAACACTCCCTGCATGCCCTGCAGCTTTTGATTCTGGTCAGCTGCCTCGCCCGCCTCTGGCAAGACCGCAACGACTACTTCCTCGCCTGGAACCTCACCGTCTACTACAGCCGAGAGCAACTCAAAAATAAAGACTTCCGCGGGCCAGATCTGTTTTTGGTCAAAGGGGTAGAAAACCGCCCCCGCCCTTCTTGGGTGGTGTGGGAAGAAGGTGGCAAATACCCGGACTTGATCATCGAGCTGCTTTCGGAATCGACTGCCAAAGTGGATCGGGGTGAGAAGCGGGAGCTTTACGAAAGGATTTTCAGGACACCGGAGTACTTTTACTATTCTCCGGAGACGCAGGAGTTTATGGGTTTGCGACTGAGGGGGGAGAAGTACGAGGAGATTGAGCCAACGGAGCAGGGCTGGCGCTGGAGCGAGATGCTGGAGCTGTATCTGGGGATCCATAACCAACAACTGCGCTACTTTTTCCCCAATGGGGAGCTGGTGCCTACTCCTGAAGAAGCTGAGAGAATCGAGCGCCAACGTGCTGAGCAAGAGCGACAGCGAGCAGAGCGCCTGGCCCAGAAGCTGCGGGAGCTGGGGGTGGATCCCGATACCTTGTAAGGGTAAAGAGAGGAGAACTGGCAATGAGTGACATACTCCCGACCCCGACTGCTGGCAGTACGGAGCGGGCTTCTCGCTTCATCGGGGAGCCTACGCAAGAACCCTCCACGAGCAGACACGGAATGTCCTACCGCGTAGTTGCACCAGATTCCGGCAAAAGCCGTTTTGTGCAACTACTCCTATCATACACCATGTGGGGGTATCTGTATCCCGGCACTGACCCTACGGGTACAGTGCGGGGCCTTAGCTACCCCCACACCCCCATAAGCTAACCCAAACCCAATTACTGAGGTGCTGGATCCGGTTTATCTACCCGAGTTGCCCCCCACCCAAGACGAGCTCCCCTACGACGACAGCGAACCTATGGAAAGCTGGCGGCACAGGTGCCAGATGGACTTGCTCATCTCCACTACCCAAACCTGGCTGCAGCAGCGCCCTGATGGCTTTGTCGGTGGCAATATGTTTCTCTACTACAGCTTGGAGCAGACCAGCGGCCGCAATTTCAAAGGGCCGGATTATTTTGTGGTGTTGGGCGTGCCTAAAGGCGAGCGCAAAAGCTGGGTGATTTGGGAGCAGGGCAAAGGGCCGGACGTGGTGATTGAGCTTCTTTCTCCCAGCACTGCCCAGGAGGATAAAACAAGCAAAAAGCAACTTTATGAGCAGATTATCCGGGTGCCGGAGTACTTTTGGTTTGACCCGTTTGATCCAGAAGACTGGGCGGGGTTTCGGCTGAGGGGCGACCGCTATGAGCCAATTCAAGAGGATGCCGAGGGTTGCTTGCCGAGCGAGGTTTTGGGATTGTGCCTAGTGAAGTGGGAGGGCAGGTTTCGGGACATCGAGGCCACCTGGATTCGCTGGGCCACTGCTGCTGGGGAACTGGTACCCACCGAGGCCGAACTGGAGCGGCAAAGGGCTGAGCAGGCCGAACAACGGGCAGGGCGCCTGGCCCGGAAGCTACAAGAGCTAGGGGTAGATCCAGACGTCCTGTAGACAGCCAAGTAACTCAAGACAACAGATGGATCCCTAGGAGGCCAACAGCAACACAGGTAGCTTTTGAATAGCAGGCCGTAATCCCTTGGGAAAGCGCTCCCGCTTCAAGAGATAGCGATAGTTGAGTTGGGGAATAAGTCTCTCCCATTGATAGGGGTTCAAGCCAGCTACCACTGAACAGAACGGCTCTCTACTGAGCTCTAACCCCTCTTCCATGAGCCTGAGAGCTATGTTGCCTGCAGCTATCTCCAGGGTTCGATTAGCCACTTGCGGATCCGGATCCCCTAGGAAGATCAGAGCATAGTCTTCTGGCTGAGGACTGCGCAGAATTGGCTCCAGCAAGCCCTCCAGTTCTTGGATAAGCTGCTCTGTCTCCATCTCCCAATAGGGGAAAAGGCCCACGTTGATCTTGCTCAGGCGGATCCCTTGTGGTTTGGAGGTTTCTGTTAGGCTATCTCTCATCACTACCAGGTTTTCTGAAGGACTCAGCCAAACCCCTGTGTAATCGACGCTATGCAACCTGAAAAAGGCTCCGATTTCCTGCTCGAAGTCATGAACAGCTTTCCAACATCCTTGCCAGTGTCCGTAATCATCGATTTGGATGAATCCTTGGGAATGAACCTGATCATAGAAATGATGAAAAATATCCATCGTTGATTGATACCAGTCAGCATCTGCATGCAGCAGAGCAACCTCGCCCACTTGATCTCGATAGATAGGCAAGGTGTCAGCAAACAGCCCTGGCACGGGGACAATGAGATCCCAAACTCCCAGTTCCTTGGCAACCACCTCTAAGTTCTCCGAAATGGGTGCTGCTAAGGCACCGGATCCAAAACCCGTATCGTTGGCAGCAACTCCTCGAGAATCTCGATCCACCTCTGTTGGATCAGGCATACCTGAGAAGGTATCGAAAGCATATAGCCTGCGAGGTCGACGGCTGTAGTTCTTAATCACCCAGGCCAGCAAAGCTGAGCTTCCACCCCTGCAAACACCACATTCTACAAAGTTCCCAGGAATGTCTTCTTCACAAACCTGCTTAGCCAGTGAATAAAGGCTCCAAAGACGCTCAAAGCCCAGCAAGGTAAAAGATTTAACTTTCTCTAGCACCCTAGACAACTCAAGGTTACAGACCGGATAGTCCTTGAGGTGCTCTGGCAATGTCCAATTCACAGCAGGGTCTGGAATATGCTCAACGGGCTTGACATTGCCTCGCCAGGCCACTCCCATAATTTGCATGGTCTGGTAAATCATCGTGTTCCAGCCCCTGTCTCTCAAGTAATTCAAACCTTCAGCCACATCCGGCGAGGCTAGATCATGAAACAGAATCAAGGCATCCTCAGCAGCATAGCGCTCTGCCACTTGAGCATCCTGCAAGGGGGCTGGTGAGTCATGATTCCCATCGATGAAAATCAGAGACCAGCGACAATCCTCTTGCTGGGCAATCTCCTCCACCTTCCCTGGGCTATAGCCAGGGTAGAGATTGACATTAGAGCGAACTCCAGCCGAGCAGAGAGACTGGTTCACGCTCTCATAAGCCAGTGGATTTTCCAAAATTGGATCGACAACATCGAGAATAACCCCGCCTGCTGCCAAGTGAGCAGTTGACCAGCCCAACCAACAGCCGATCTCCAGAGCAGATTTTCCTCGAAACTTTAGCGCAGTATTGTACAGAATGTGTGCCTCGTCCCGACTAACAAAGCCGATGGTAGGTTGACGTAGATCCGTATGCCAAAGGTGAGGAACTTCTTTCCGTAGATAAGGCCAGGGGTGAGAGCTTGGCTCGGCCGCAATCATTGAAGGAAAGCTATGGTCAAGATGTATTCTAATCTGGTTAGGCGATACGTAGTCGTATCTCTTGACCGGAGTGGAGATGATGCCTGCATACCGCAAGCTAGCTTCAATCTTAAAACCTTCAGTTGTAAGCGCAATATGAGTTGGTCTCACCTTAACTTCGGCTGTAAGATGTATGATTCCTAGTGGATTGTGAGGTGGAAAAGGATCCACCCAAATCTTCCTTTGCAAATCCCATTGGGGTATCTCATAATGGGCTAGCCAGTTGCAATTTAATGGCAAAAGTTCAACTCTATCCAGACCTAAGTCCTTGTAAATAGCTACGTTTAAAGCAAATTGATCTGTGAGGAAGTCAAGGCAGTTATAAATGGCTTGACTCAGTCTTCTGCTCCACGCTGACCAGTGAGGAGATCGCCCAGTCCCAGAAAACACACCGGCATTCAGCAAAGGCTCTATCTCTAAACCAGCAAAATCCGTGTAGTGAAAGTAGCGACTATATTGCAAAGTTATCCAAGCGTGTTGCACAGATCTGGTGCTGTGTTTAGCAAATAACTCCGGGACTATTGCAAAGCCCTTTCTTTTTGCTCCCAAAGCAAGAAGATCAATTGCAGACCAATCTTGCACCCAAGCATCTGCATCAATCCAAATGTAAACTTCATAACCTGGGAAATATTCAGGCAAAAAAGGTCTAGAGACCAGCGCTTTGAGGTACCTAGGTTGTTTATCGACATTAGGAACGTTGTAATTCCAATCTGGCTCTACGATATAGTCAACGTACTGACCTATCCATTGCAACTGCTCTGGCGTACACCCTACATCAAAAAATCCAATATCTACAGAGTTGCCCTGTGGCTTTTCTCGAATAGAGAGAATAGTTCCCTGAACCAATTCAAAAAACTTGCTATCGGCACCTGTAACGATGATAGTTGAGTTCATGACTTCTATCTCTCCTCTCTAAGACCTTACTTCTTGTCGAAAAGATGAAATCTGTTTATGTAGCAAAGAGCTCCCTTTTGACCGGCTATGATCTCCCCCTGCCAGAGGAGATGAGAGGGATCCAGCATCTGGTCAATCCGCTTGCGGTCTTGCTCAGAGGTAAACTCCACGTAAATCACCTTGATGTCCCTAAGCTGCGGCTGCAGGTTAGCCAATACCTCCACCTCATCCCCACCCGTAGCCACCCTGAGCACATCGATGAACTCCAGACCCAGCTCCTTGAGAGCTGCCCTGGCTTCCCGGAAAGGGAGCACCTGCTCCACTCCCCACTCGGCCTGAGGATCCTCCGGCCAGAGCCGACAAGTTCTGCAGCTATTCTGCCCCGCCAGCCCCACCGGATGCACAAAGCAGTTGCCCAGGCCAAGAGCATTCTGCTGCAGCAGGTGCAAGGCCAAGGGATCCACCTCAAAACAATGAATGGCCGCCTCAGGGCAGAAACCCCGAAAACAAACGCTACCAAGGCCTACCCCAGCTCCGATGTCGATAACCGTCTGCACCTGACTAGACAGAAACACAGGAAAGTTAAGATACGTCCTCTCGTAAAAAACGGTGTCTGGGTAGAGCTTTACCGAAAACCTGAGTTTGCCAAAGTCAAAGCCAGTCAACACTGCTTCCATTAACTTACTGGCATTGGCCAAAAGAAGTTGGTGGTCCTCTGCCAAGACAAAAGCAAAGTTGGCCCTCACAGGCCGCCCCAGCCGCTGCAAGTCCTCAGCTGTGCACACCACAGCATCAAAACTAGGCCAACTGGCTGGCTCCCCCCTCACCTCATGAACTCGCTCGGGCACTCCCTTCTGCTGCAGCAGGGCACAGGGATCCCCAAACCCCTCTTCCACATACAGCTCCAGCCGCGGCAGGTCCAGCAAGTCTGCTGCTATCACTTCCGGACAGCCGCAACTATAGCCAATAAGGATTTGAGGGGTGGCTGGAGAGCATGACTCTAGTCAATAATAAGCTCAACTATACTGAAAATAATGTATAATATGTTCAGTACGGATTACTACCAGTTGATCTTTCTGTTTACTTTCGAGTCTGCCAACATGGTAGCCAAAGCAAAGCAGAAAATTGGTAGTAAGACGACACGGAAACTGCGCTTTGGGTATTCTACTCAAAGCTTTGCGGGATACCGCCATTCTGTTTGGACTCCGTCCCGCTAACGCGAATGGAAACAAACAGAATGCTATCGCTGCATAGTTGAACAGTGATGTTCAGCAGTGTTCAGCGTAAATGTATCAGATACTGAATACCGAGTTTGAAGAGGACATCTGTGTTGATTCTGGACAATGTCCTGATTCAAAGGCCTACAGCCTGCTTTCGGGAACGGACGCTATCTTACTGGCTAGCGTCTCATTGTTGTTTGAATTGACCATCAACTGCCTCCCAAACCCTCTGCGCCGCTCAACCCTCATCCCCTGCCCCTCTCCCAGAGGGAGAAGGGAGTAGCAAGGATAAGGGCAACCTAAACCAAATCCGCTGCCACCCGGTGGGCGCAGGCAAAGCCGGAGAAGGCAACGGCATTGAGCCCTTGGCCGGGGAAGGTGCTATCCCCCACGCAGTATAGGTTGGGGATGGCGGTGCGATTGAAGGGCATGCCCAGCAAGCCCCAGGGATCCCGGCTGGGGATAGGCCCATAGGTGCCGTTGCTGCGGCTCAAAAAGCGGCGGTGGGTACGGGGGGTGCCTATCTCCTTCAGTTCAATGTGGGATCCCAGTTGGGGCCAAAGGGCCTCCAGGCGGCGGATAAGCCGGTCGGCGGCTTGCTGTTTTTGGATCTGGTACTGGCTTGGGTTCAACCCTTGCCAGGTGGACATCCAACTGGGGGTAAAGGCATGAACAATGTGGCGGCCCGGGGGAGCCAGGTCGGGATCCAACAGGGTGGGGACGGAGACGAAAAGGGTGCCCTGCTCAGCCTCCATCTGATCCCAGTCTTCCAGGAGAATGTGGTGACAATGGCATTCGCCGGCCAGGGCCTCGGCCCGCACCCCCAGGTGCAAGCTTAAAAAGCTAGGGGATTGCTGGTAGCGTTTTTGCCACTGCCGCTCCGCCCTGGGCAGGGATCCCGGCCATAGGCGCTCAAAGGTGTCCCAGCGGGTGGCATTGGAGATGATTGTGCGGGCAAAGAGCTTTTCCCCGCTGGCCAGTTCTACGCCCACCGCCCGACCTCTTTCTTCCAGGATCCGCCGCACGGGTGCTTTGTAGCGGATCTGCCCGCCATGGGCCTCTAGCCCCTGGGCCAACTTTTGGGCGATCTGCCCCACCCCCCCTTTGGGATAGTTAATACCGCCGTAGTGTCGGTCACAAAACACCATCCCGGCATTGATCAGGGGCGTGCGATCCGCCGGCACCACCGACCAGCAGTAGCACTCCATATCCACAAAGCGCAGCAAATCCGGATCCCGCAGACAGCGCCGCGCTACCTGGCCCACATTCACCGGCAAATAGCGCGCCAAGGTCAGGCAGCCGAGGGGATTGCTCACAAAAGAACGAAATAGATAGCCCCACTCCTCCAACGAGAGCAGCTCCATGGCGTTGAGGCTGTTGAAGATGGGCCACAGGCTATCGTAGAACCGGCGAATGCCGGCGGCTTCCCGGGGAAAGTAGCCGGATAGCTCCTGCAAAAACTGCTCGTAATCCCGGTGTACTCGGGGATTCAGCCCCTTGGGCAGGTGGTAGGCAATCTGCACCGGATCGGGGATAGAGTCTATGGACTGGCCCACGGCTGCCAAGGCGCGGGTCAGCAAGTTGGTGGTACCCTGGGTGCCCAACCCAAAGATCATGGAAGCGCCCACGTCGAAGCGGTAGCTCCCCTTGCCTAAGGGATCCGGACGCTCAAAATAGCCGGCACTGCCCCCTGGAATGAGGTATTTTTCCAGCACCAGCACACGGTATCCTTTGGCAGCCAACTGGCTGGCCGCGACCAATCCCCCGATCCCAGCACCGATGACGATGGCATCCCAAGCAGGGGAAGGGGTGTACAGAGCCTGCAAGAGGGTCTGAGAAGGCAAAGTTGAGGTCAAGGGATCCCTCTGGAAACTCAAACGCAAGATCAGTATCTTTACCGTACCAGAGGTTCTAGGGTTTCCCCATGAGTTGAGCTCCCCTGGGAATGAGTTTGCCCAGATCTGCAAGATCCCCAAATAGAGATTGTGGCGCGGGCTACGGAACCGAATTCACGAATTTGCTATACAGAATCCGGCCACACGACACAGATGGTTTTGCCATGTTGGTGACCCAGCATCCTGTCTTTCGGCGCTTCTGGTATCCGGTGATGCCCCTCAGCCTATTGGAGCAGGGATCCCCGCAACCTTTCGAGCTGCTGGGAGAGAGGATCGTCCTTTGGCTGGACAAAGCCGGACAGCCCCAGGCAGCCGCAGATCGCTGCTGTCATCGGTCGGCGCAATTGTCCAAGGGAATCGTCTGTGATGACCATATCCGCTGCCCCTACCATGGGTGGGAGTTCGATGGCACGGGAGCCTGTGTCAAGGTGCCGCAACTGCCGGATCAGGCCCGCATCCCAGAGAGCTACCGCATTCCCGCCTATCTCTGCCAGGCCCGCTATGGCTATGCTTGGGTGTGCTTGCATCCCCAGCCTCTACGGGGGATCCCGGTCATCCCAGAAGCCGAGGATCCCAGTTACCGGCTCATCCACGAGTTCTACGAACGCTGGGAATGTGCCAGCTTGCGCATCTGCGAGAACGAGTTCGATGCCGCCCACATCAGCTTTGTACACCAGAACACCTTTGGCAGTATGGAAGACTTGGTACCCAGCCACTTCGAGGTCGAGGAGCTGGACTACGGGATCCGCACCCGCACAGTGCTCGGTGTAGCCAACCCAGAGCTGCAACAAAAAAACCTGGGCATTGCCGCCGCCAAAACCGAGCGCACCACCACTTCAACCTGGCACTTGCCCTTCACCAACCACCTTCACATCCGCTACCCCAATGGCCGCAGCCATGTCATCGTCAACATCCCCACCCCCATCAACGACCGAGCCTCCCAGGTGGTGCAGTTTTGTTTGCGCAACGACACCGAAGCCGATACCCCAGCCGCCGAGGTTATCCGCTTTGACCGGGCTGTAACTTTGGAAGACAAAGCCATTTTGGAGACCACGGATCCCGACGTTCCTCTCACCCTCAGCACCGAACAGCACATGCTCACCGATAAGCCCGGGATCCTGATGCGCAAGCAATTGGCGGCTCTGCTTAAAGCCCACAGCAGCTCCTCAAACCAGATTTTCTAGGCTGCGGGTGCCAGCGTAGCGGCTGTAGGCGTAGATCAACCCCAGGGTGAGGCCGGTGACCAAAAAGCTGAGGGCCGCCCCGAAGGGATAGTCCAGGCTGGAGCCAAACTGCAACTGAATCACATTCCCGATCAACAGCGTTTTGCTGCCCCCCAACAGATCCGGCACCACGAACATGCCGAAAGCCGGGATCCCCACCAGAATGAGGCCCGCCGCCAGTCCAGGCAAGGTCTGGGGCAGAAGCACCCACCAAAAGACCTGCCAACCCTTGGCATAGAGATCCCGTGCCGCTTCCGCCAGCCGCCAATCGATGCGCTCCACCGCCGTGTACAGGGGCAAGACCATGTAGGGCAAAAACGTGTAGACCATGCCCAGATAAACCGCCAGCCAACTGGGATACAGAGCCGTTTGCGGTGGGATCCAGCCCAGCCAGGCCGCCAAGCGAGCCGGCCACCCTTCCGGGGCCAGCACCACCATCCAGGCATAGGTGCGGATCACCAGGTTCGTCCAAAAGGGCACCACCACCAAGGTGAGCAACAGATCCCGTTGTCGGGGTGGGTGGGCGGCAATGAAGAAAGCCAATGGGTAGGCCAGCAGCACGCAAAAAAAGGTGGTCACCCCCGCCACCAGCAGGCTGCGGCCCAAGATCTGCCAGTAGATGGGCGTCCATCCCAAGGGGCCAAAGCCGAGAATGCGCAGATAGTTCTCCAGGGTCAGGGGCAGTTGAATCTGGCCAAACTCCCCGCGGCTGAGAAAGCTGCACACCAACAGCAACAGCCCCGGCAGCACCAGAAAAAACATCACCCACAGCACCCCTGGCCCAGCAAAAATTAGGCTGCGCCCCAACTCCTGCCAAGGGGTGAGCAGCTCCCCAAATCGCACCTGGGCTTGGCCAGGGATCCACTTGCCCACAGGAGATGGCAGCTTCAACATCCAGTCTCCTCCTGACGGGGATCCGGTCGCAAACGGATTAGGCTTTTCGGGGGTAGGTGGGCCACCAGCGCTGCGCCGATCTCAAACCCTGCATCCTCAATATCGGTGTTGAGGGCCGTGGCCTTGAGCTGCTGACCTTGGTTTGTCCGCAACAGGTATTGGTTCTCAGCCCCAGTGTAGATGAGGTTTTCCACCCGCACCGGCACCTGGTTGGGCAGCAGATCCCAGCCGCTGCGAGAGAGCTGGATCTTTTCCGGGCGAATAGCCAATTGCACCGGTTCCGAGCTGGCCGGGATCCCCAAGACCTTCAGCTTTCCCAAGGGCGTATCCACACAGTCCGTCCCACAGGCGATCCCCTCGATCAGGTTGCTGGCCCCTAAAAAGTCGGCTACGAAGGCCGTCGCCGGGCGCTCGTACACCTCATCGATAAGGCCCACTTGCTCAATGCGCCCCGCCCGCATCACCGCCACCCGGTCGCTGGTCACCAAAGCCTCTTCTTGGTCGTGGGTAACGAAAATAAAGGTCATGCCCAGGCGGCGCTGCAACTCGCACAACTGCACCTGAAGCTGCTTGCGCAACTTGGCATCCAACGCCGACAGCGGCTCATCCAACAAGAGCACTTCCGGCTCGTTCACCAAAGCCCGAGCCAAGGCCACCCGCTGCTGCTGTCCCCCCGACAGCTCATGGGGCTTCCGCTTGGCCAGAGCTGCAATCTCCACCAATTCCATAGCAGCCGCTACCCGCTTGCGCAGAGCTTCTCCCCGCACACCCCGCATGCGCAGGCCGAAGGCGATGTTGTCCTCCACCGTCATAAAAGGGAAAAGGGCATAGCTCTGAAACACCGTGTTGACGTTGCGCTTGTGGGCGGGCAGGTGGCCTACCGGGCGACCTCGAATCACCACTTCCCCAGCATCGGCCATCTCCAGGCCGGCCAGGATGCGCAGCAGGGTGGTCTTGCCGCAGCCGGAAGGGCCCAGCAGGCCGAAAAACTCCCCCCGCCGAATGTTCAGCTCAATGCCATTGAGAGCCACAAAATCGCCAAAACGCTTGTAGAGGCCCGCCACTTCTACATCCCAGTCGGGATCCCGGACGGTGGAAGTACTGGAGATGACACTCGCGATCACAGTTGACAGCGCTGATAAAACCATCTAACCCAGTATGCAAGTCTCCGAGAAAATTGCAGTTATCCTCCACACCAGGGGCACCAGTTCCACGCTCAGCCCTGCAACCGGGGATCCCTGGCCGTAGCCCTTCAAGATAGCAAATGTGGGGAACATTGTCGCCACGCCACCCCTGGGCAAACAGTAGCCAGAGATACCGGCTTGAGGAACAGTCTAATTCAGGATTGGAGGGGATTTTTCTTTTGAATGGGTCTTTTGCAAGGGATCCCTGGCCGTGCCCGTTCACACCCTCAAAGCCACTCCCCATACCGTCCACTTGGGCGGCTTTTCTTCCCAACTGCCCCCGGCCTTGTATGTGCAATCGGGCGATGTGGTGCAGGTGGAAACCTACTCGGGGTTCGCCCACTACGGCAAAGCGCCGGACCGTTTCTTCACGCCCGAATTCCTCGAAATTTGCCAAACCTTGCCTGCCGAGCGCCGAGTGGGGCCGGGCCCCCATCTGTTGACCGGGCCGATCTACGTTGAGGGAGCTGAACCTGGAGATGTGCTGGAAGTGCGCTTGCAAGCGATCACCCCCCGCTTGCCCATCGGTTTCAATGCCATCCGTCCCGGATGGGGGGCTTTGCCCGGAGAATTTGATCAGCCGCGACTGCGCTTCATCGACCTAGATATAGACCAGGGAGTAGCGGAATTTCCTCCCGGCAGCGGCATCCGCGTCCCCATTCGCCCCTTCTTTGGCATCTTGGGGGTGGCGACCGAGGAAACCAGCCGCAGCTCTATCCCCCCCGGCAACTATGGTGGCAACATCGACAACCGCCAATTGCAGGCGGGATCCCGAGTTTTTTTGCCGGTCTTTGTGCCCGGTGCCCTTTTTTCGGTGGGGGATGGCCACTCCGCTCAAGGGGACGGAGAAGTTGATGTAACGGCCATTGAAACTTCCATGAATGGCACTTTGCAGTTGATCCTGCGCAAAGATCTGCCGCTCGAGGCACCGCTGGCGGAAACCCCGACCGATTTCATTACCATGGGCTTTGCCGAGGATCTGGATGCGGCCTTTGAGATTGCCCTAAGGCGGATGATCGATTTTCTGCATCGGTTTGTCGGCATTGGGCGAGAGGAAGCCTATGCGCTTTGCAGCATTGCTGTCCACTTCCACATCACGCAGGTGGTGAACAGCCCCATGAAAGGTGTGCATGGGTTGCTGCCAAAACAGATCCTGCCCCGCCCTACCCTGATCTAATCGGATCTAATCGCGTCAGCGGGGCGGAGTCCTTACTGCTCCCATTACTGCTCCCAATAAGTATCGGCGATGGGATCCGCAGGTGTCGCGGGCTCCTGCATTGGCCAGACCCAATCCGTGAGGTCTTGAGAGGGGATCCCTTCCGGTAGCAGCCCATGGCAGCGGGAGCGAAACAGACAACTGTTGCAGCGCTCAGTGTGGGGGGTCATGGGAAAGTCTTGCGCCTCCAGTTGCCGCAGGTGGTTCAGAGTGGCTCTTAGGTGGGCCAGATCCTGCTCGTAGGCGGCGGCGCTGTAATACCGGTGGAAGGGCTGCTGCGGATGTTGCACATACCAAAAGGTCAGTTGCACCTGCTCCGGCTCAAAAGGGCCTTCCAGGGGCAGCTGCTGGGCCACCTCGCAGAGCAGCAGAGGGTAAAGGCGCACCTGCCAGTCTTGGGCCAACTGTTCATCGCGAGGACGTTGACGCTCAGTTTTCCAGTCCAGGATGTGCAGGGATCCGGGGATAATCACCAGCCGATCCAAACGGGCTATCAACTTAAAGCCCTCAATCCGTTGCCACAGGGGCAACTCCGCCAACACCCGTCCCTGGGGATGGGCATGGGAGCTGGCCAAGAACACCTGCCACCACTGCTGCACCCCTTCATCCAGGCCGGACAAACGCGGCTCCACCTGCCGCCCGCGGCTGTGCCACTCCACCAAACGGTGAAACTGCCGTCCGCGCCTCTGCTCCAGCTCGTGCTCAAAAACACTGGCAGCGGGCCAGATCAACCGCTCCAGGTACACATAGCGAAACAGGCGGGGGCAATGGTCCAGCAAGGCCAGCGAAGAGGCGGAGAGGTTGACCTGCTCAAGACTCAACCTCTCCAGAGAAGGGGCAGAGCCTGGTCGCGAAGCAGGCGTAGCCTCAAAGGGGGCAATCGGGATCCCAGACATGGGCAAGTTCTGGCGAGGGTGGGATAGTTCAACTGTTCGCGCTAGCAGGACGGAGTCCTTTCCGCCAACCCCATCCGCTTTTCCGACATAGAGCCTGGCCCGGAAGGGAGCTGGATTGCCGTTGGCCCTTAGAAGACAGAATCCCTGCCTGGACAGCCAGACCCGGAACCGCCTGTGGTTGGGCTAGGTTCCTACCGGGCTTGCCCAGACCCAGATGGCGACCATCCCATCCCAGAGCAACAGAAGCAGAGCAAAACATCCTAGGAGCCCGTACATCCAAGGCTGAACGTAGGGGCGCAGCCCGCCAATCTCCAGTTGAGCGTGCCGTCGAATCTCAGCCAACAGCTGCTTGAACCTGGTCACCCGCATCGGCAAAAGTACGCGATCCCCCCCTCGGCTGACCAAGTAATACACCATACCACCCTGGCTGGTGGAGCGGGGCTCAATGCGCTCGATATCGGCCCACCGGATCTGCCACTCCTGCCGCACAAAAGGCGGCACCCAACTGGGGTAGGTGGCCTGCATGCCCTCTTCGTCCAACTGAATCTGCTGGCTCAGGGATCCCAGGACTACCCCCCATCCCAGCAGCAGAGCAATCCAAAGGGATCCCAGCTCAAGAGGTGTTGCCTGTTGCCGAGCCAGCAGGATGGGTAGGGGCAGAACCAGTCCCCAGTACAGAGCCTGCACAGCGTAGCGAATTAGGGGGGAGATGGGGAAGGTCATCGTCGGCAAGATGAGGCTGGCTTTATCAAACTTAAGATAGCGCTAGATAGCGCTTAAAAAGGCACCTCCTCCTCCAAGGACTCCGTCCCGCTGAGGCGAACGGCAAGCTGAGAAGACTGCTCACGCCGGTAGGACGGATTCCTTACTGCATTGGGAAAGTCTACGGGATGAGGACTCCGCCCCGCTGACGCGGACGGCTCTGCTCCTGTTGGCGAGCCGTAGGTCTCACCGGAGAGCAGGTCAGGGGATCCCTCGGCTTCTATAGCCTCTATTGAGGAGAGCTCTTCCGTGGATCCCGTCACGTCAGACCCCAACACCCCTTCCAAATCCACCAAGCTGCCGTTGAAGTGGTCGGCAAAACGGCGGGCAATCTCCGCCAGCTCCTGGGTTAGCTCGAAGGACTGCCCACCGTGCAGGGTGTCGCGGCGCTCTGCACGACTTGGAGAATCGGTCGCGACAGCGGTGCGGAGCACTTTGTTCGCACCGGCGGGAGAAAGTCCTTGGGTTGCCAAGCCAGCCACCTTGGGGCCACCCATAGGATTGTCCCGCTCAGGCTCTGGCGAAGGTGGGCTGGAGTCAGAAGGGGAATGTTGCTGTCGCTGGGCAAGGCCGTGGCTCTGCGGTTCTGCTCTGGGCTCCCTTGAGGAAGCACGACTGTTGGTGCTATCGCTCTGCAACCCCGGCGTGGTGACAGGATCCGGGGCCACGGGGGCGGGGGGCAGGTCTGTTTCTCGGCTGAGCAGTGCCGAGGACTCCGCACCGCTGACGCGAATGGAAACATGCGGCCCGCTGGAGCGCTGCACAATCAAGTTGAGCTGCACAGGGCGCTGCAGCAGGTTGTGGAGCACCGACCGCAGTTCGGCTTCTTTGCTGCGCACTTTTTCCACCAGACCCTTGCTGGGAAAGGCGAGGGTAATTGCTTCAGGAGTCTCTTGGTGCAGGTGGCCGGATCCCATCAGAGCCTTGGTGAGGGGAGAGAGGCGCTTGAGGAACTCGTCCCAGTGGGGGCGCAGCAGCTTGACTGTGGCGGCGTCCCTTGCCGGTTCTCTGGGCTGCTCCGAGGACTCCGTCCGAGTAGCGCGATCTGCCTTCTGGCTCGACGCAACAGCAGGGGAGGCTGAAGGCCCAACAGTTAATTCATCTATCTCACCAACAGTTGATGGGCTTGATGGGCTGATGGTCGCAGCAGGGGCCGGAGGGGCTGTCCCGTCCGGGGGAGTTCTCTGGGGTGCAGGAGATAGGTCAAGGGCTGGGAAAGGACTCCGTTCCGCTGAATCCTCAGCCACCATGCTTGGGCGCAGCTGGCCCAGCAGATCCACTAGGGCAATTTCCAACCACAGTTGGGGCTGTCCGCTTTGACGAATTTGCGGCTCACACTGGCGCAGATGGCTCTGGGCTGCCAGCAGTATCTCCACCGAGTAGCGAGGGGCCCGTTGCTGCAGGGCTTCCCAGGTGGAATCCGTTACAGCCACCAACTCCCGTTGCTGGGGGGCTGTCTTGACCAGCAGCAGATCCCGGTAAAGGGCCACCAAGTTCTGCAACAGGGCTAAGGGCTCTTTGCCCCGCTCCAACAATTGCCGAGTTTGGCTGAGCACCGCCTGCACATCCTGAGCCAGCAGCGCATCCATCAGAGCCAAAAGCTGCTGTTCCGGGATCCCGCCCACCAAGTCCCAAACCGCCTCCGGGGTGATGGATCCTTCCAAGAGGCTGAGCTGGTCCAGCAGGCGTTCGGCGTCCCTCAGGCCCCCTTGGGAAAGTTGGGCCACCAGTTGCAGCGCCTCCGGCGTGATAGGGATCCCTTCTTGGGCGGCGATCTTGCCCAGGTGGGCCACCATGTCGTCGAGGGGGATGCGGCGGAAGTCAAACCGCTGACAGCGGGAAACAATGGTGGGCAAAACCCGCTGCGGGTCAGTGGTGGCCAGGACAAATACCACGCGGGGGGGCGGCTCTTCAAGAGTTTTCAGCAAGGCGTTGAAGGCCGCATTGCTGAGCATGTGGCACTCGTCGATGACATAGACTTTGTAGCGGCTGTTCACCGGAGCAAACTGGGCCCGCTCGATCAGCTCGCGGATGTTGTCTACGCCGGTGTTGCTGGCCGCGTCAATCTCGAGAACATCCAGGGAGGCTCCCGCAGTGATGGCGCGGCATTGGCTGCACGCCTGGCAGGGATCCGGCGTCGGCCCCTGTTCACAATTCAAAGACTTGGCCAAGATGCGGGCGCTGGAGGTTTTTCCCGTGCCCCTCGGCCCGCAGAACAAATAGGCAGGTGCAACCCGCCCCAGCCGGATGGCGTTGGCCAAAGTCTGCACCACCGCTCCTTGGCCGACCACATCGGCAAAGCGCTGCGGGCGGTATTTTAAATGCAGGGGTTCATAGTTGCCAGCGGTGGCCATTTCCGGGATCTCCAAGCAAGCAGCGCCCCAACCGGAACCGCGCAAGAGCTCTGCTCTGCTGACGCGATCCCACCGGGGCTCCCCTATTCTGGCTTCTCGATGGCGGGATCCCTCCCTGCCCATCAAGAGCAGGGCTGGACACCAGGGGGGGAGACCGGCAGAGCTTTTGTGCTCCGCTCCGCTGAGGACTTGGGATCCCGGCGACGCAGAGAGGGAAGCTGGGGCAGTTGCACTCTCCAGCCGGGCGAGTCGAGCTGATCCATGTGCTGCACGCGGTAGCTGAGCTGATACACCTCCTTCCTGAGCTGGCGATTCTCGGCCTGGATGGCGGCGATGCGCTCGCGAATGGGCTGAAGGCGGGCCTGCAGCTTGCGCCGGTAGAGCTCCGGCAACTCTTGGATCATCTGCTCCAGCAACTGCTTCTCTTGGTAAAGCTGCTCGATCTCCGCCTCATAGCTGCGAATTTGCCGGTGTTGCTTTTCTTGGCGCAGCTCCAGAAGGTCTATCTGGCCCTGCAAGATGCGATTGCGCTCTCGCAAAAGCTGGATTTCCCGCTCCCGCGCGGCCAGAGCTTGGGCAAACTCCGTCTTGCCGATGCAACCTGCTTCCTGCATCGTTTCTCCCTCAACCCACCCGTACATGGCTACCCTCCGTCCCACCGGGGCGTAGGGGATCCCCTATCCGTCACTGTATCCGGCCCGCGGGGGTGAGGCAAATGGCCTCTGGCCCGCCGACGCCAAAGCTTGCTTCACCTGGGCTTCCAGCTCAGCCAGGGATCCGGAGTTGTCCAGCACCACATCGGCACGGCGCACTTTTTCCGCCAAAGGCCACTGGCTGGCGATGCGAGCTTCGATTTCTGCCGGTGTAAGAAGATCCCGGCGGGCAAGGCGTTGCCGCTGCTGCTCTGGGGTGCAAGTCACCACCCAAATCTCGCTGGCCCAATTTTCCATGTGGGCTTCAAACAGCAACGGGATCATCAGACAAACGGTTTGGGATCCCTGCCCAGAAGAAAATCCTACCCCGCTACGCTTTTGGGAGGCAGGCTCTTCCTCAAGCGGCACCCCATGGACTTTAGAGCTCTGCTCCGCCAACGCGGACAGAAAATCTTGCAGTTGAGCTCTAACGAAAGGGTGGATTTGGGCCTCTAGCCAAGCCCGCTCAGCGGCATCTGCAAACACGATCTGGCCCAACCGCCGGCGATCCAGATCCCCGGAGGGTGTTTGGATGGCCTTCCCATAGCGTTCCAGTACCCGCTCGCGAATGGGGGATCCCACCGCCAAGGCCTGGCGGGCCATTTGATCGGCATCGGCCACCGGGATCCCGTGCTGCTCCAGGATGCGGGCCACCGTGGATTTGCCCGTGCCCACTCCGCCCGTCAGGCCGATGATCCTCATCGAGCTGTAGGCCATAGTCAAGAAGAGGCCGCTGGTGCGGCCATTGCCGTTTGCGCTACTCGGACGGAGTCGTTAGAACGGTGCTCTGCCGCAGCCGGCAAAGGAGAGCTGGGCGGCAGCAGGCTATACTCAAAGCCCTCCACCAAAGCCCGACAGGAGGCCTCGATGATGTTGGTGGAAACCCCCACCGTTGTCCAACGGCGGTGACCGTCGCTAAACTCCACCAGCACGCGCGTTTTGGCCGAGGTGCCGGCTCGCCCATCCAAAATGCGCACCTTGTAATCAGACAGGTGAATCGCCTCCAGTTGGGGATAGAACTCCAGCAGCGCCTTGCGCAACGCCCCATCCAGAGCGGCCACCGGCCCATTGCCTTCCGCCGCCGTCACCCGAGTCTGCCCCTGCACCGCGATTTTCACCGCTGCCAACGATTGCACATCCGTTGCTTCGCCACTGGGATCCCGGTCTTTGCTGTTCCAATCGGAGCGTGTGGTGGTCGTCACGTTGAAGCTGAGCACCTCAAAAGGATGGGAGCGTTGTCCCAGCAAGCCCCTCACCAACAGCTCAAAGCTGGCCTCAGCCGCCTCAAACTGGTAGCCCTGCAGCTCCAGGGTTTTCAGCCGCTCCAAAATCAAGCGCACCTGCGGATCCGACTTCTCCAGCCGGATCCCGAATCCGGCCATTTTGTGGAGGATGTTGCTCAGCCCCGCCTGTTCCGAGACCACAATGCGGCGACAGTTGCCCACTTGCTCCGGGGCGATGTGCTCGTAGGTGAGGGGGTTTTTCTGAACGGCGCTGACGTGGATCCCACCCTTGTGGGCAAAGGCCGATAGGCCCACAAACGGAGCATGGTCATCCGGGGCCAAATTGACCACCTCGCTGATGGAGCGGGAGATCTCCGTCAGGTGTTGCAGCTTCTCTTGCGGCAGACAGCGATAGCCCAGCTTCAATTGCAGGTTGGGGATGACACTGCACAGGTCGGCATTGCCGCAGCGTTCCCCATAGCCGTTGATAGTGCCCTGAACCATGCGCGCCCCTGCCTGCACCGCCGCCAGGGCATTGGCCACAGCAGTGCCGGAGTCGTTGTGGGTGTGAATGCCCAGAGGCAAATGCCGCAGGTGATGGGATTCTGCCAAGACGGCTGCGGTAATCTGGGCGATCTCATGGGGCAGGGATCCGCCGTTGGTATCGCAGAGAACCAGCCACTCCGCCCCCGCCGCCGCCGCTGCCGCTAGGGTTTGCAGGGCATAGTCGGGGTTGTGGCGATAGGCGTCGAACCAGTGCTCGGCATCGTAGATGACCCGCCGCCCCTGGGATCCCAAGTAGGCAATGGTGTCGCGGATCATGGCCAGGTTTTCCTGCAGCGTGGTGCCCAGGCCCTCGGTGACGTGGAGATCCCAAGACTTGCCGAAGACGGTTATATAGCGGGTGCCCGCCGCCAAAATGGCCTGCAGCATGGGATCGTCTGCCGCCCGCCGCCCCGGCTTGCGGGTAGAACAAAAAGCCACCAGCTCGGCTTGCTCTAGGGGCTCTTCCCGCATCTGCCAGAAAAACTGCACATCCTTGGGATTGGCTCCTGGCCAGCCCCCTTCAATAAACGGGATCCCCAGCCGATCCAGCAGCTTGGCAATCTGTAACTTGTCTTGCACCGACAGCGATAGACCCTCTCGCTGGGCCCCATCCCGCAATGTGGTGTCGTAGAGGGTGATGGTGGCTGAGCAACCCAGATCAATCTTCATATCGCATCAGTTTCTTGTAAAAGGCGGTGGAGAAATCCGGCTGTTGTCCGCGCTGCACCAAAGAGACGACATCAATCAGATAATCCACAAACTCGTAGTTGGCGATGGAGAGCTGATAGGTGAGATCTGCATCCTGAGCAAAGATGACCTGAACCACCGTCAGATCCGAAGGCAACGGGGACGTATGCCAACTGGCCAAGAAGCGGACAGGCTCTTCCCCCTCGATGGCCCTCTGCCCTTCCAGGCTGGCTTTTTTGTAGAGGCCCACCGCGAGGGCTAGGTACTGTCGGCGGGCAACGGCGTAATAGGGCTGATAAACGGCCACTTCTGGCGGGCTAGCGGGTTCAAGTTGCAAAGCCATGGTGCGCTAGGAGAGGGGTACCGCTTTTTCTAAGTTTCATGAAGTTCTGCAAGATAGGTGGGATCCCTATAACCAAGTAGATATCTCTGCATTGGCTGTAGCAAGTGTCGCCGGAAAAAGCTGTGAGGTCAATTGCGGCAGAGAGCCCAGAAAAAATTATAAGGGGCCACTGCAACCCATTTCATTCAGCGTATCGCGAAGCGGTGCGGTTCCCGGTAGGGTGCCGGAGGCATAGCACCATCGCGACAGCAGGTGAGCGGACTACGGATAGATTGCCCAATTGTCTACTTTTCCTTGAGGGATCCCGCATCCCATGCTGGGGAGAAGCGTTGGAAAGTCGGGGATCTCTGGGAAAGAATAGAAAGAGGGGGGATCCCTGCCCCTGATAGCAACCGGCTTTTCTCCTGCCGGCGGTGGCGAGACGGTGCCCTTGCTTGGTTCTCCAAACGTTTGGCATCTCCTGGCTTCATGAACACAACCCAAGACCCAACCGCTTCTCGTCTCGACCCTCTCCCCCCCGGAGAGGGAGGAATAGCGGCCAACCCCCTGCTGGAGTGGGATCCCGTCCTGCAGCGCAAGTTCCAGCAGCTTGTCCAGATCTTCGCCGAGATGGAGCAGGTCTTGGTGGCCTACTCTGGGGGGGTTGATAGCAGCCTGGTGGCCAAGTTGGCCTGGGATCAGTTGGGGGAGCGGGCCCTGGCCGTCACCGCTGCTTCTCCTTCGCTGCTGCCGGAAGATTTGGAGGAGGCAATTCAGCAGGCTCGGCAAATCGGGATCCGCCATCAGATCGTCGAAACCCACGAGCTGGAGGATCCGAGCTACGCCGCCAACCCCGTTAACCGGTGTTACTTCTGCAAAAGCCACTTGCACGATACCTTGCGCCTGTTGGCCCAAGCCCAGGGATATGACCATGTGGTGGATGGCCTCAATGCCGACGATCTGGCCGATTACCGACCGGGGACACAGGCAGCTCGGGAGCGCGGCGTGCGTTCCCCTTTGGCGGAGGTGGGGATGAGCAAGCTGGAGGTGCGGCAATTGTCTCGCCACCTGGGGCTGTCTTGGTGGGATAAACCGGCCCAACCCTGCCTCAGCTCTCGCTTTCCCTACGGGGAGGCAATCACCCCTGAGAAGCTGCGTCGGGTGGGAGCGGCGGAGCGCTACTTGCGCAGCTTGGGTTGGCGGCAGGTCAGGGTGCGCTCGGAGAAGGACACCGCCCGCATCGAACTTCCTCCGGATCAGATCGTGGAGTTTGTGCAGAAAACCAATCTGGAAGCGCTGGTCAAGGCCCTGAAATCCTTCGGCTATCTCTATGTCAGTCTCGATTTGGAGGGCTACCGCAGCGGCAAGCTCAACCGAGTCCTCAACCTTTCCCAGTTGGCCACAAGCTAGCGGGCTGGGGAAGCCGTAGGGGATCTGTGTTGAAGTTTTGCGCCGGGTGATTATGAGAGGGTTGCGGTTGCTCTGGCTCTGCTTGGGGGTGCTGGGGTTGGCAGTTGCCGGCCCTACTGCGGCTCAGGTGGAGTCCCAGAAGAAGGGGGGCGCTCAGCCCATGGATACGACTGACCTCAGCGCCGTTGCCGACCGAACGTTACGGCTGCGTTCTGACCGGCAAACCTTCGATCAACGGGCGGAAGTCTTCCAAGCAGAAGGCAATGTGGAGATGCGGCTGGGCCGCTCTGTGTTGCGGGCGGATCGCCTGCGCATTGAGCTGCGACAGCGGCGGGCTGTGGCCGAGGGCAATGTTTCTATTCAACTGGATCGGCAGCGCATTCAGGGATCCCGCCTAGAATACGACTTTGAGCAAGAGCGGGGATTTTTGGAAGAGGCCTTCGGGCAGGTGGATATTGGCCAGTTGCAGGCCAGTGGATCCCCGGCAGCCGCCCTCTCTCCGCAGCGGCTGGTGCGCTTTCGTGCCGTTCGCATCCGCTTCGATGCCACCACCTGGGAAGGAGAACAGGTGCGGCTGACCAACGACCCGCTGGATCCGCCGGAGTTGGAGATTCGCAGCCCACGGGTGACCTCCACCCTGCAAGCCGATGGCTCCAGCCTTTTGATTGCCGAGGCCGGCCAACTGGCCTTCGACCAGGTCTTGTTTCTGCCTCTGCCCATTCGGTTGCGCTTCGACTCGTTGAACCGTCAGCCTCCGGTCAGCATCTTCTACGATGATTTCGACAGGGAAGAATTGCGGCGCGGCTTGATCCTCCAGTCCAACATCGAGCTGCTGCGGGATCCCAACGTGAGCTTGGTGCTCTCCCCGCAACTGTATCCACAACGTCTTTGGGGCAGTGAGCAGGGCCTTTTGGATGGGATCGGGCTGCGGGCCGATTTGCGTTGGCGGCAACCGGAAGCCAACGCTCAAACCTCGCTGTTTGCCGAGCTGCGGGGGATCGTCTTCCAGGAGTTTGCTCAGCGCTTGCGAGCTCAGGTCGAACACCGCATCACCACCGGCGATGGCGGAGAAGTCGCCTACACCTACGCCTATCGGGAACGCTTCTTCAGCGGTCGCCTGGGGTTTCAAATTGTGGAAAACCGCCTCGGTGCCAGCTACCGCTCCCCCACCCTGCGCCTAGGGAATACCGGCTTGGATCTCAGCTACCGCATAGCCGCCGACTACATCGATGCCTTGGGGCAGCCGGATGAAATCGACACGGATCCGGAGTTGGCCTTAGCCAACACCACCGACCGCATTCAGCTCTCCCGCCTGCAACTGGGGGCAACCTTGAATCGCTCCTTTCCCCTCTGGAGCCCTCCCAAGACGGCGGCGGATCCCCCACCCCGCTTTTCCGCTCTGCCCATCGAGCAAGGGATCTGGCTCAGCACCGGTGTGAGCAGCAGCCAGTCTTTTTACTCCAATGGCCGAGCCCAGAGCTATACTGCCGGCAGTATTGGCATTGATGCGGTGATTGGGGCTTTTGTGGCCGATACCTTCGACTACACCAACCTGAGGGTGACCTACTCCAACGGTTTTTTGGCCGGAGCCTCGCCATTTTTGTTCGACCGCATCACCACGCGGGAACAGCTCGTCCTGGGCTTTTTGCAACAACTGTACGGCCCGCTGCGGGTGGGGGCAGAGACGACGGTAGATTTGCAGTCAGGCCAGCAGGTGGATGTCGTCTATCGCCTGGGCTATGACCGCCGCACCTATGGCTTCAGCCTGCAGTACAATCCGGTGCGCCAGTCGGGGGCTCTGGAGCTGCGGGTGGAGGGCCTGAACTGGGATCCCGGCCAATCCTCGCCGCAGCCGACGACGGGATCGAGGATCCAAGAGCCCTGATCCCCAAACTCCAAGGCAGCTTAAAAGTGTAGTCTTGACTACTACTCTGCGGAGATTTTCTATGAGAAATTGTCCCATATTGGGGAAAAATCCTAATTCAAATCTTCCTCGAATTGCAGAACCCTCTTGGAAATCGAAACAGTAAGGTAAAATACAGAAGTTATTTTTTCCAGGATTGATTTCTGCCAGTTGGGATCGCCGTATCGCAGACTACCGCAGTGATCCCCAGACGGTGTTAGGGTAGATGGTAGGCTGAGCAACGTGGGCTGGTAATCTGAATTATGCAAACACTCGATGCAATCCCCGATAAAAAACGAGCAGAGCGAATAACCTGTAGCTACATCAATGCGACCAGCTCCATTCAGGTGGTTCGCATCACGAATATCGAAAACTGGTACTTTGAGCGGGTGGTCTTTCCAGGCCAGCGGCTGCTCTTTGAAGCGGTGCCTGGAGCCAAGCTAGAGATTCACACGGGTATGATGGCCAGCTCCATTCTGGCAGACACCATCCCCTGTGAAAAGCTGCGCGTTCGAGAAACGGAGCCGGTGACTGCGGGCGCCTAGATCTCCAGAGGCCAGGGGTGCGGACTAGGTTTCGCGGCCTTGCTGCTTTCTCTCTTCTCTTTCCGAACTGGGGGAAGGCTGAGGTGAGGGGCTGGCGGAGCGGCGCGGCTTGGGAGGTAGGGGGATCTCCAGGAAACGGGCGCTCAATCTCACCAGGCTGGTCTCTTGGGGCGGCCAAGGGATCCCCAACCAACGGGCTGTGAGCTCCAGCAAGCTGGGGGGTGGTGTCGGCGTAGGAGTTGGCGTGGGTGGTGGGGTGGGGTACAGATCTAGGCGCGGTGGCCGTGGGGTGCTAACCCGAAAAGCATCGGGGGGCGGTTGGGTCAGAGGTACATTCGGATCCCCGCATCCCAGCAAGCCCAGTCCGCCGGCAAGCAACAGGCCGTACAATTTTCGAGTGCCTCTACTGCCCATGAATACGCTGCTGGACACCTCCAACAGGGTATCATCGGGATCCCAAGGCTCTGAGCTGGGCTTGCAAATCTTCCTCCAGCACAGATAGCTGGCGAGCCAAGGTCACGTAGCGGTTGGCGGTCAGGTTTTTGGCGGTAAACTGCTCCAGCAGTTGCTGATCCCGGGCAACCATTTGGTTGAGATACTGAGCCACAGAGGCTTGTGGATCCTCGACTAAAGCTCGGCACACCTGTAGGGCCATCACCAGTTGGGCCCGCACCTGCAAAAACAGCGACTGGATGTACTTTTGCTCAGCCTCACTGAGTTGCCGAAAATCCCGCCAATGCTGCCCCCCCTGCAGGGATTGTTGGAGCTCGTTGACCCAGTGGTTGTAGTCTTTTACTTTGCGGGCCAGATCGGTGGCAAACTTCATCACCTCGGGGGTGCTGTTGAGCAGATGGGCTTCCTGCCAACGCTGCCGGATGCGATGCAGGCTTTTTCCCAAGCGCAGGCTGACTCTCAGGATCCCCAACAGGAGCAGCAGTAGGATCCCGGTAGCTGCGGCATAGGACACCCAAGAGCCGGGATCCCGCATCCCCAAGAAGATGACCAAGGCTATTGCTATCAAACCAAAGGCCAGCATGCCCCAGGAGCGTAGCCGCTGTTGCTGCAAACGCAGGTACTCCGCCCGCAAATCAAAGGCCTCGCAGCAAGCGTCCAGATCGGCGGCCATGAGCTGGCGAAACTCGTCCGCGGAGATCGGTTCCACACTAATCATCGAGGGCACCCTTAACGCAAGTGGATCGAGGCCAAACGGCATCAAGACCTGCCCTGCCAATCACGGGCAGCTTCCGTGCTTTCTTGTAGGGGCTCCAGCGTTTCGCTGGCCGGAACCACCATCAACCCATACCCTCCGCTGCGGCAAAAATCGACGATCTCCTGCGTGTCAAAGCGTTCTGCCACGGGCTTGGGCAGTCCCTGTTGAGCCAACCGCTGCGCATATTTTCTTGCCGCAAACGAGCTCTCGAAAGCAATGACGATATCTTGACCCCCAACCTGGCGCGTGCAGATTCCCTCCTGCCCATTGGCTTGGTAAAGCAGCACGATCACCTGGGGGGGCAAGTCTCCTGGGCTGACCCAAGACAAACCCTTCTCAGCCTGGGATCCCCCGCTAAGCAATACATCCCGCGCCTCATTCAGCCGCGCCAGTTGCGCCTCTAGCAAGGGTCTTTGTCGCTCGTCCTCCAGTTCTGCGAGGGCAGTACTGAGGGTTTGGTATTCCTGAAACAGTCGCCCCCGGATCTGCCGCTCGGTTGCGTCCGGCGGAAGGTTGAGAATCTGAAGGGCTTCGGCGGTGTTCATCATGGGCTCTGATTTATTCAAAATCATTGCCTAGACTAGCTGTTCTGAGAGTCCCTGGAGAGAAGTTCTGCGATGATCGTGGCTGCCCGTTTTCTCGGCCAGACGAGAGGGTGGGCTCACCGTTCGCGCCAGCGGGCCGGAGGCCTTGTGCGGCGATGATTACTTCCATCTTTTGGCTGCTCGGCAGGGGAATCGGCTTTGGGTTGGTCGGATAAAGAGGGAAGGGGAAAGCCCAACTCAAAAGCCTCTCGTGCCAGCAAAGCCAGCAGAGATGGATTTAACTGGGCGCGTTTCACCCGCTCTTTGAGACGATTCCACAGGTGTGCTCGGTGGATGCGTTCCAACTCTTCTCGCTGTTCACGTATCATGTTGTTCCCACCTCTCTTGTATCAATCCTAACTAAGCAACAGGGGAGCCGGTGTCAGGGAACTTTGATGGATTTTAGGAGATGGGATCCTCATTTTCTCCGAGTTGACCCGCCGGGATCCCTGGGGTTGCCAGCAGGGAACACCATTCACATCTGTAATTTCTTGTGTTGCAGCAAGCCCGTCTTCGGAATGTACAAGGGCGGGATCCGACAGTTTTTCTAGGGACATTTTGGGATCCCTGCTCGCCTTAGAGGTCTTCCACACAGGGAACTGCGGCCTTGACAGGGCCAGCTTGCCCCAATCTATCCAAAAAATGCTGCAGGAGCTGAAAACCGGGTGGGTTGAGGCTGTAGTAAATCCAGCGCCCCTGCTGGCGAGCATTGACCAATTTCGCATCCCGCAGGGTTTTTAGGTGAAACGAGAGCTTGGATTGGCTCACCTTCAGCTCCTCGCAGAGATCACAAACACACAACTCACGCCCCTGCAGCAGTTGCAGCACGCGCAGACGAATCGGGTCAGAGAGGGCGTGGAATCCCTCCCGCACCTGCTCATCTGTCAAATTCCCCTCTACCTCAACCAGGAACGAAACCATCATCCAACCAGGGTAGCAGGAGTTTTGCGCTGCGGCTGCTGATGGATTCGATGGCAGGGGAAAGGCGCGACAATCAACCAGTTTGGCAGCATCTCACTCGAAGGCAAGCAAATACAGACCTTCCGGTTCAGAAGGGATCAGTTGATACGGATCTTTCTGATTGGCCTGTTCACAGAGATTCGCAAAAGACTGCAAACCTTCCAAGCGTTCCGTGAGTTCGCTGAGGGTATCGAGGTACTCCGCCAAGCCCGCTTGAGTCAGGTACCAAGATTTGTCCAGCTCTCGGAAATAGGTCATGTAAACTACCCGACCCTGACTGCTTCGCAGTACAGGGCAGGCTTAAGGCCTCCGGCCCGCTGGCGCGAACGGTAGCCCTGTAGTTGGCAAGCCAACCACGTTCGCGAAGCGAGCCGTAGGCTTGACCTCTAGGCTGGTTTACAGCAGCCCCCAAAAGCGCAATCACATTTGCACCGTTAAAATCAGCATCCCCTTCCCAACCACAATGCCCGCACTTAAATCCCTTCCCATCCCGGTACGACTTACCAGAGTCGGGATGAATGGGCAAGCATTTGTGGCAAGTCTGTGAGGTATAGGCCGGTGGTACAGTTACCACTTTCTTCACAAGCTCTCCACAGTTTCGCTGAAATCAATCACTGGGATCCGTTATGCGAGAGACACAGTTGCACCGGCTATGGCTGGTGTTGCTGGAAAAAGCTGCTTTGAATCATCTGTTGAAAAGCCTGGGCTGCTCGCGAAGTGTGCAGAACCCTCGCGAGAGCATCTACAAACGGCTCATCAATCTTTTGCCAAGACGGAGACGTTAATCCCGACACAGGGATCCAATACGAGCTTGGCAGGTGGCGATTTCTTGGGGGGTGAGGTTGTCCCAATTGACGTCGCGGCGCAGCACCAAGCCATTGTGCCCAGTGATGAAACGGGGCAGCTCTGCTTGGTCGATCACGCTCAGATCCCGCATGTGATAGGTAGTGTAATAGGTAACATCTGGGCTCTCGAAATCCACGTCGATAAGGGTGAGGGTCTTGCGGGGGGGCAGAGGGCTGCCCAAGAGGGGACGAGGGCCAGAGCCGAGAATGCCGCAGTGAAGCAGTTGCAGTTGCCCTTTGTGGCCAGGGTAGTAGCCGTGGTCGTGGCCGCTGATGTAGGTGTGGACGCGGTACTTCTCCAGCAGAGCCCGTTTGGCATCCGCCTCCAGCAGCACTTCTCCCGGATCGTCGCGCCCGACAGTGATGGCGTAGAGGGGCAGATGGCCGATGACAATGCGCAACTTGGCCTTCTGAGCCCGTTCGCTGGCCAGAGCCGCTTCCGCCCAGGCCATTTGTTCGGGCGGGATGTAATTGCAGGTGGCATCCCAGACTAGGTAAAACACATCGTCTTTTTCAAAGGTGTAGTAGAAGGGAAAGTCCCCCCGATCCACAAAGTTCAAACCTGGGTCGTGGGCCGGATCGTTCCAAAACTCGCGGGCCAGATCCCGTTCTTTTTGAAAGAGAAAGCCGCCCCGCGTGGTGCGGGCACAGGAAGCATCGTGATTGCCCAAGGTAAAGCCGTAGGGAAGTTTGGCCGCACGGATTGGGCCAGCCACATGCCGGTCGAAGGCTGCCCACATGGCGCGAATGCGCTCCTCCGACAGGCGGGGATCCTGACCGGCCACCATATCTCCTCCTCCCAAAACAATATCCGGCTGAAGATAGGGGATGAGGCCGATGCCCCGATCCACCTCTGGGTCGTATTCCACCGAGCCGTAGATGCCGTTCATGTCACTGATGACCAAGAGGCGCAGATCTCGGCGGGGGGGGATGTAGAGGCCATGGGGGGCATCTGGATGGGGGACGACGGTGGGGGTGGGCTGGGGGGTAGGAGAGGGGAGAGCGGCTCTAGGGGATCCCATCCCTGGGGCTAGATGAGAGGGCTGCTGCCGACTGGCCCAATAGGCTCCTGCCAATCCACTGCTGCTGGCCAACCCCAACAAACCCAGAATTACCTTGCGCCGCTGCATGATCTTTGCCCCCAACACTCCAGCGGTATTGTAGAAAATCAAAAGGCTGATGTTGGGCTCTTCCATCTGCGCACGGCCTGGACTCGGCTCGAAGATGGCTATGCGCGGCAGCTCTTGTAGAGTTCGGGGTGTTTTTTGAACAACTGTTGACGCACAAATGCTACCTTGGTAGAGATGAGCAACTACCTATCTCAGACTCGGTATGACTTGAGGTTTTCCATGCCTCGCCCCTTGGATTCTTTGGAAGCTGCTTTGGAACGGTGCCGGGAGTGCAATCTGCGTTTGAGCCGACAGCGCCGTTACATCCTGGAGCTGCTGTGGCAGTGTGGCGAGCACCTCTCCGCCCGCGAGATTTACGATCGCCTAAATCAGCAGGGCAAACCGATTGGCCACACGTCCGTTTATCAAAACCTGGAAGCTTTGGCCAGCCACAACATTGTCGAGTGCTTGGATCGTGCCGATGGGCGCCGCTACGGCAACCGCACCCATCCCCACAGCCACGTGAACTGTCTGGATAGCAACCGCATCTTGGATGTGGACGTGGAGCTGCCGCCTGAACTGCTGGCCCAAGTGGAGCAACAAACGGGCACCCGCATCCAAAGTTACCGCATTGAGTTTTTTGGGGTGGAAAAGCCTGCGGAGCCCCAGCAGTAACCTTGGCAAAGGGATCCCTGCTGCCCTGAGCAAAAGTTGGGCAAAGGTCAGTAAGCTCGATTTTGGCCTTTGCCGATTTGCGACTGGATTTGCTCGAGAGAACTGGCAGGGGCCAGGCATTTGTTGCCCCAGCACACCAGCCCTAGAGCTCCTTCCGGCAGAGGTTCGGCTTCGGTGGGGAGAGCAAAGACGGTGGTGGGCCAAGATCGTTGCTGAAAGGCGGGAATGGAATCGGCCTCCAGGGTGACTTTCACCCAATTGCTATACCAATCCAGTCCGGCAAAAAGGCTGGGGCAGGTGCGCGGCTGGGTGCTCATGATGTGGGCAAAGGTTTTCAAGGCCTGCTCTGCCCGCTCCAGGTAGTCCAGATCTCCAGTGAGGGCGGCCAGGCGCACCAGGTTGGCAATGGCCACCCCATTGGCTGCAGGGGTAGCGTTGTCCTGGAACTCCTTCTCTCGCACCAACAGCTCAGGGGCACTCTGGGCATCGCTGACAAAGTATCCCCCCCTGGCCGGATCCCACAGTTGCGCATCCATCTCCTGCTGGAGCTGGAGGGCAGCCTGCAACCAGTCTTGAGGGGTGGGATCCCCCACCAGGGGCAGGCAGGCTTGCTGCAAGTCCAACAGGGCCTTGATCAGCAGGGCGTAATCTTCCGATTTGGCGGGCACCTGAGCTGTGCCATCGTAGTTCAGGCGCAACAGGGATCCGGTCTCAGGGTGGCGCTGCTGGCTGAGGATGAATTGGGCTGCCCGCAGAGCGAATTGCAGATAGTCTGCGTTGCCGAACACTTGATAGGCCCGCGCCAGGCCGGAGATCATCAAGGCGTTCCAAGAGACGATCATCTTGGTGTCGGTGACAGGTGGGATTCGCCCTGGCCAGGATTGCAGACGGGCCGACTGGGCATCCACTGCCGGAGGGAAGGGAACTCGTCGCTCCGCAGAGCCATAGCGTGCCTGAAACAGATGGGTGGTCAAGGCGGCTTCAACTTCTGGCGGCAACGCTCCTCCCTGTTGGCGCTGCAAGACGATGCAGCCGGGCCGATCGGGGAAGTTGCCCCCCGGCGATAGGTCAAACGCCTGCTGCAAGGCGCGGAAGGTTTCTTCCCCCAAGAGCTCCTGCAGCTCCTGCCAGCGCCAGACGTAGAACTCTCCCTCCTCTGGCTCTCGATCCTCTGCCCGGGCAAAGCTGTCGGCATCTTGAGCGGCGTAGAAATACCCGGCAGGGGCGGTCATCTCTCGCGCCACCCACTCCACCGTCAGCCGCACCGCCCGCTCGATGGCCGGATCTTGGATACCGTGCGCCCACAGATCGGAGAGAAACTCTAGGATCTGCCCGTTGTCGTAGAGCATCTTTTCAAAGTGGGGCACCGTCCAGGTGGGATCCACGGTGTAGCGGTGAAATCCTCCGGCCACATGGTCGAAGATCCCTCCCAGCACCAAGGCCATGCCTCGCTCTTTGGCCCGTTCCAGAGCGCTCTGCGAGCCGGGGATCCCTTCTGGTGGGTCGAAGCGGGCCGAACGCAATACCAACTGAGCGTAGGGCATCATGGGAAATTGCTGCACCGCCCCGGCATTGGAGAGCAAAGGCTGGATCTTGGGGATCCCAGAGCGCAGCAGGTCGGCGGGAATGTGGTCTTCCGGCACTAAGTCGCTGAGGGTGGTCAGAGCCGTCAAAATCTGGCCTTTCATCTCCTCTATTTTTTCCTTTTCCTGCCGGTAAAACTGCAGGATGCGCTGCAGCAAGGCCAGAAACCCCGGGCGGCCAAAGCGGGGCTCTACGGGAAAATAGGTGCCGGCGTAAAAGGGCACCAGGTCATCGGGCGTGAGGAAAACATTGAGGGGCCACCCCCCCTGCCCGCTCATGAGCTGCAACGCCTGCATGTAGATGCTGTCGAGATCGGGCCGCTCCTCGCGATCCACCTTGATGGGCAAAAAATGGGCATTCAAAAAGGCGGCAATTTCAGGGTTGGAAAAAGCCTCGCCCTCCATGACCGTACACCAGTGGCAACTGGAATAGCCGATGGATAGGAAAATCGGCCTATCCTCGGCCCGCGCTTTCTCCAGAGCTTCTGGGATCCAAGGCCACCAGTCCACCGGGTTCTCGGCGTGCTTGCGCAAGTAAAGGCTGGAACTTGTGGCGAGGCGATTGGCCATGAGTACACCCTCTCACCCTTTTTGCTTTTCAGGCTAGCGCGTCCTCCTCCCAAGGCAGAGCCAACCCACTGTTGTTCAAGATACACTCACCCAGGATCCCTGTCGGTCAAGCCTGCTCCTGCTCGGCAGCCGGGACTAAAAACTCCAGAGGGCGCCCGTGTAAAACCAAGGTGGTGCTGGGATTTTCCACAAAGCCGATTCGCTCGTAAAAGCCACGCTGATGGGTTGTGAACAGGTAGATGCGCTCCACCGACTGCAGGTGGGGATGGCTGATCAGGGTTTCCACCAACTTGCGCCCAATGCCCTGACGTCGGTAATCGTGATCAACCACGATATCCCAGAGGACGGCTCGGTAAACCCCATCGGAAGTGGCGCGGCCAAAGCCAATCAGGCGCTCCCCATCCCAGGCGCTGACCACCGGATGGCTGTGGGCAACGGCCCGCTCCATCTCCTGCCGCCGGCGATTCTGCGCCCAAAAGGCGTTGCGGTTCAACAGCAGGAGAAGTTGATCCAGATCCAGCTCGCCCCGCTCCAGAGAGAAGCGAATGTTGCGGTTGTCCACCGGCTGACGAGAGAGGGCAATGACAGGCTCAGGAGAGGGATCGGGCATGAAGAAAACCTTTGCAGCAGTGAGGGTTGGCAAGGGGAAGTTCAACAAAACGCTTAGGCCTGACAAACTGAGGCTAGCTGGCCGAGGCACCTTCGGCGGTTGGCCCCGCATGCTCCAGGGCATAGGCCTTGAAGCGCTCCAGGTCCGCCTGGATGGTGCTCTCCACCACTTTGCCCACAAACAGGCCATCCAAGATTTTGCCGAGGATCCCCGGGAGCTTGTAGGCCACCGACAGCTTCACAATGGTACTGCCTTTGCGGTCGTAAAAGCGCAGCGCGCCCCGATTGGGCAGCCCCTCCACCGAACTCCAGCCGATGTGTTGGTGTTTCACCACCGTGTGGGTGCGGGAGATCCAACTGAAGGTGAGGCCGCGGGTATCCAGTGTCCACCGGGACAGCTCCTGATCCAGCAATTCCACCGAGCGGATCCACTTCATCCAGCGGGGCATGAGGGTGAGGTTGGCCCACAAATCCCATACCTGCTCAATGGGAACAGGCACCTCCACCTGACAGGTATGCTCTAGCCAATCTGACTCTGACATAGGGCCTCCCACGCAACACCCAGCAGAAACACAAACCATCCAGGGGCTTGGCCACAACGCCTCGGGACGGGATCCCTGCCTTTACAAAATTTTATATCGACCTAAGATAGCATTATCGGCCTCGTGAAAGTTTGGGGCTCTGCGCTTTTTGGCAGCCCGGTTTCTTTTTCGAGCAAGTTGCGGCTGCCCCCCATGAGGGCAATGCAGAAGGCAGGTATCATGATTGCCATCTGCAAGCTCCACTTGCAAAGGTTCGGTGCATCCACTCGGTTGACTTGACGGAACGACCTCACCATGGTTTCACAATGGAAACAGCATCTTAAGAACTACTTCGTGGCGGGGTTGCTGGTGGTGATCCCTCTGGCAACTACCATTTGGCTGACGGTGGAGGTGGCCACCTGGAGCATTGGCTTTCTGACCAGCATTCCGAAGCAGTTCAATCCCATCCAGGGTTTGCACCCGATCTTGATCAACCTCATCGATCTGGCGGTGGGCCTGTTGACGCCGATTGTGCTCATCCTGTTGATTGGCTTCATGGCCCGCAACATTGTCGGCCAGTGGCTGCTCAATCTCAGCGAACAGTTGCTCCATGCGATTCCGGTGGCGGGGCTGGTGTACAAGACCTTGAAGCAATTGGTCAGTGTTTTGTTTGCCCCCAACAATCAGCGCTTTCGGCGGGTGGTGCTGGTGGAATATCCCCGACCAGGAGCTTGGGCGCTGGCCTTTGTGACGGGCACCATTCAAACTCCCATTCGGCCCGATGGGCCGCAGCGCTCCCTTGGCCTGTTTGTGCCCACCACCCCCAATCCAACGACGGGCTGGTACGCCATTGTGCCGGAAGACCAGGTGGTGGAAGTGTTCATGCCGGTGGAAGATGCTTTTAAGATGCTCATTTCCGGCGGCATTGTCACCCCTGAGAGTTTTGAAGCGGGGCTGCAGCGGCGAGAAGGAGCTTTGGCCGTGACCATGCCCAGTTTGCGGGAGCTGGTGGAGCAGGAGCGGGTGGCAGGATCCCCCAGGGCTGACTCGGTGGGCTCTGAGGTAGGTTTTGAGACTGAAGGGATCCCTTAATCCTGCTTTCCTGTCCCTGCAGAAGGGCCGGGCTGCCAGAGCTGGTATTCTTTGGCCTGTTCCAAGCGCACATAAAAAGGCCGCATTTGCCGATCCAATGCCTCCACTTGCTCGGGGGAAAAGGCTTTCCAATCAGCGCGGCTGGCCCAGCGGAGGATGAGGTGGACAAGTTCAGGATCCTGCTGATCCAGCCAAACTTCTTTGCCCAGAAAACCCGGATGCCGGCGCAGGGCGGATCCCCAAACCCGCTCGTCTTGCTCAAGAAAGGCTGCTTGCCCACCGGGAGGAACCCGGAAGCAGAGATGTTCGATGGCGATAGGGCCGGGCGGGCTGGGGCAGGTCGACATAGGAGCAGAGGCGGCAAAGTTAAAGATGGGCCCTCTCAAGACTCCAGGGGGGAAGCAGTCAATCGTTGCAGGGTGGGAATGAAGTCGGGGTAGGAGATGCGGGCACAGTCGGCTCCCCTGAGGAGGGTGGATCCCTGCGCTCCTAGAGCTGCCACCATCAGGCTCATGGCGATGCGGTGATCCTCGTGGCTGTCGACCTCGGCCCCGTGAAGAGGGATCCCTCCCTTGATTTCCAGGCCATCAGGATATTCAGTGACCTGGGCTCCCATGCGGCTCAGCTCTTGGGCTATGGCAGCCAGACGGTCGCTTTCTTTCACCCGCAGCTCTGCGGCATCGCGAATCACCGTGATCCCCTCGGCAAAGGCCGCCGCCACCGCCAAAACCGGGATCTCGTCGATCAGGGTGGGGATGAGATCGCCGGCGATGGTGCAGCCGCGCAAGCGGGCCGAACGCACCCGCAGATCTCCCAGGGGCTCGCCGGCCATTTCCCGGAGGTTCTCAATTTGGATGTCAGCCCCCATCTCCTGCAACACCCGTAGTGCACCGGTACGGGTGGGGTTGAGGCCCACATCCCGGAGCAGCAATTCGCTCTCGGGCACAATGGAGGCGGCCACCAGCCAAAAGGCTGCCGAGCTGATATCTCCCGGCACCTGAACTCTCTGGCCCACCAGGCGGGATCCCCCCACCACGGCCACGGTTTTCGCCTCTGGATCCACGTGAATGTCGGCTCCGAAGGCCCGCAACATCCGTTCCGAGTGGTCCCGAGAGAGAGCCGGCTCGGTGACTTGGGTGGTGCCTTCTGCCAGCAGGCCCGCCAGCAAGAGGCAGGATTTCACCTGCGCCGAAGCCACCGGGGAGCGGTAGTGAATGCCCTTGAGGGATCCCCCTTGTACGGCCAAAGGTGCCAACGTCCCACCGGCCCGTCCCCAAATGCTGGCCCCCATCTGCCGCAGCGGTTCTACCACCCGCCCCATGGGCCGCGAGCGCAGGGAGCGATCGCCGGTGACGGCAAAAAAGCGCCCGGCCTGGCCAGCCAGGATCCCCAGCATCAGGCGCAAGGTGGTGCCGGAGTTACCTGCATCCAACACGTCTGCCGGTTCTTGCAGCTGGCCCAGGCCAACTCCCCGAATGCGAACACACTCGCTGTTAAGCTCCGAAATATCTGCCCCCAGCGCCCGAAAACAGGCTGCCGTCCTGCGGGGATCCTCTCCCAGCAACAGCCCTTGGATGGTGGTTTCTCCTTCGGCCAGGGATCCCAGCATCAGGGCGCGGTGGGAAATGGACTTGTCGCCGGGGATGCTCACTTGGCCGCGCAGGCCCTTGGCCGGCGAGAGAGTGAGGATATCGGTAGAAGAAGAGTGAGTCAACACAGCAACTCTGATGGCAGACTGGGCAAAAGCGGCAGCAGTCTCATCTTACTCAGGCCCGGACTCATGCCCCAGAGATCTTACCAGGGATCCCAAGACAGCCTGTCTTTTGACGGCAACCCCTCTTTTCCCAGAGGATCACCTTAACAACATGGATTCCTCGGTCGGGGCCTGGCCTCGGCCTTTTTTTTTTGCAGATACTGAACTTTGTAGCAGCAGAAATAGAACCCCCGCAGACCGTGCTTGGCAAGGTGTATCAACACGACTCTGTTTTGACCGAGGAGGTGATGGCCTACCTGCAACCCCAGGGGGGCGGCACTTTTCTGGATGTGACGTTGGGAGGGGGTGGGCACAGCTTGGCGCTGCTGCGGGGGGGAGCTGCCCGAGTGGTGGGGTTGGATCGGGATCCGGCGGCTCTGCAGGCGGCGCAAGCGCGTTTTGCAGCAGAAGGGATCCCCAGTAGTCGCATCCAACTGTGGCACCTCAATTTTGCCGATTTCGATCTGCAGCAGCATGGCTTTCGGGATGAGCAGGGGCAGGGGATTCCCTTCGATGGCATCGTGGCCGACTTGGGGGTGAGTTCGCCGCAACTGGACTGCCCTGAGCGGGGATTTAGCTTTCGCGGAGAGGGGCCGCTGGATATGCGCATGGATCCCAGTACAGCTCAGGAGACTGCCGCCGATTGGGTTAATCATCGCCCGGTCGAAGAGTTGATCGAGATTTTCACCCGTTACGGCGAAGAGCGATTTGCCCGCCGCATTGCCCATCACATCGAGCAGGCTCGTCCCCTCGCCACAACTACCCAGTTGGCCCAGGTGGTTTGGCAGGCGGTACCTCCGGCAGCTCGGCGAGGCCGCATTCACCCGGCCACTCGGGTCTTTCAGGCGTTGCGCATTGCCGTGAACCGAGAACTGGAGGCTTTAGAAACCTTGCTGGCCCAAGCTCCCACTTGGTTGAAACCCGGCGGCAGGTTGGCCGTGATCAGCTTCCATAGCCTTGAAGATCGCCTGGTGAAATGGGCCTTTCGCAGGGATCCCCGTTGGCAGGTGCTCACCCCCAGGCCCTTGTCCCCTTCCGAACTGGAACGGCAACGCAATCCACGGGCCCGCTCTGCCAAACTGCGAGTGGCTGCCCGCAGCAGTCAGATGTAGGTTTAGGTTGGTTCTCCCGCTCTCAAGAGATCGGCTACCGTGAAGCGGACAGCTGTCCTGCTGAGGCCGGGAATCGGGAGAAGGGGGTTGCTATTGGGGGATGCGGGGAACTAGGGTGAAGCGGAACCGGCAGTCCTGCACCGTCGGATCCCTTGGTGTGTGTGAGGTTAAGCCCTATGGTTAGCCAGCCTTTGAACGCAGGTCTTGATCGTCCCAAAAGCCCTCGTCGCCACAGACAGCCTTCTGCTCTGAGCCGACCCCTCTCCGGTACAGTTCAAGCCAGCCGCACCCAGCCTTTGGATTTGAAGTTGAAATCAGCCCATCCTCGCAGCCAACATTCGGCTTGGGCAGAACACCTAGCTTGGTGGAAGCAGATCTCCACAGGGATGGCTATCCTCTCTGGGGTTTCAGTGTTAAGCCTTTACAGTTGGACTGTGCATACCCAAAGCCGGTGGAGCCAGCGTTACCAGGTGTGGCAGCAGATGCAGCGCAACGAACGACAGTTTCTGCTGACTCAAGAATCCATTGCCAATTCTCTGCGGGAAATTGCCGACCGCTCCGAAATGGTGCCGCTGGTACCGGATCGGATGATCGAGGTGCCGATTGCCTCTCCCAGCCAAGTTAAACCGGATCCAGCCCACCAGACGACAGCCCCGCCTGAAATCGAAAAAGCTCCTCTTTTCTACCCGGTTGGGTACTAGTCCAATGAATCCCGTGGACAGCAGCCAAGCCACTGCTCCCCTCTTACTCTCCCAAAGGCTGTGGATTTTGCAAGATCTCAGCGTATCTCTATCCTCCCTATCCTTCAAATTCTTCAAAAGTCAAGGGATCCCTGGGCCTCGCGATCTGGAGTAGCAGCGGGCTATCCTTCAACTGCTTACAAAGCAGTGAAGAAATCTGGCCTAAATGGGATGTGGCCCATCCGAAGCCCTGGGATTGCCGTTGGGATCCCGTTCACCCCTGGAGATGACATCCCCCCTGGCAGGATAGGAACTCCAGAGCAGGGGATGTATGATGCCTAGCACGGCTTTTTCGGAGCAATCGCAGAGAAAGCTGTACCGACAGGTTGTCCTGGGGATCAGCCAGGGCATGTAAAGGGGAAAGTCCGGTGCAAATCCGGCGCTGTGCCGCAACTGTGATGGGCTTGGGCTAGACCCATGCCCTCAGTCAGGATGCCCGCCTGCGGTTCTGGCTCGTCTTTCTTCCGCGTCGCACGGAATCAGGAGCTTCAAGAAAGAAAATGAATCCCATTCTAGGTCTCAGCCTGGCGCTGGGGGGTCTTGTTTTGGGGATCCCAGCGTGGGCGCAGCCGGCGGCCTCTTCACCTTCAGCTCAAGAGGTGTTGGAAACCGGTGTTAGCGCCGAGATTTTAAATCAACCCGTCACCACACCTTTTCGCCGTCCTGGTTTGCTGCGGGATTCTTCCCGCCCGGTTTACGTCATTACCCGCCAGCAAATTCGAGAGCAAGGGGCAAGAACGGTTCAGGAGGCCCTGCGCTACCTGCCCGGGATCCTCAGCGACGGCACGGCAGGAACCCAGTTGGGAGCCCTTAGCTCCCAGTTTATGCGGGGAGGACGAACGGCCCAGGTGTTGGTGCTCTTGGATGGCCGCCCCATTAACGACCTGGGCTTTTTTGGCGGGTTCGATCTGTCTCAGATCACTACAGATGTGGTCGAGCGTATTGAGATCTCTCCAGGTGGGGGCTCCACTTTGTATGGATCGGACGCGGTTGGCGGGGTCATGAACATCGTAACCCTGGAGCCAAAGCCGGGATCCGAGACCGTGCTGGAAGCGGCTATCGGCAGCTACGGCCTCAACGAGCAAGGGATCCAGAACCGCGGCCAGGTGCAGGATCTGGGCTGGGTGGTCAGCTATCGCCGTCTGCAGAGCAACAACGACTTTCCTTTTGAAATTAGGCGTTTGGGCAAAGCCGGCAGGCGGGAAAACTCGGCGGTGGAGTACCACAACCTACAAGCCAAACTCACCTGGCAACTGGCAGAAGGCCAGGTCCTAACCGGAAATGCCCTTTATCTCAATAAAGCGTTTCAGGTGCCCGGCAGCACCGAGTTTCCCTCCCCCGATGCAGTGCAAAACACCAACGACCTGCTGTTAGATCTCAGTTGGCTGTGGGATCAAGAGAGGGGATCCCTGCAAGCTAGGGTATTTTTTGACGACCTCAACTATCGCTTCAGCGCCCCACAAAGCCAGGGATCCCGGGATGAGATCTCGCGAACGGGGTGGGGATCCCAACTGCAATACACCTGGAAGGCTGCTGAAAACCTGGAGCTTACTCTAGGAGCAGACTACCGATCCATTTCAGCTCGCAACACCACCTTCTCCTTTGCCAGGGGATCCACCAACGTCAACTATGACAATACCGTGAACCAAGGGGCCCTCTTTGCCCGCCTGGATTACAGGCCACAGCCCAACTTTTATCTCAACTTAGGTGTTCGCCAAGATTCGAGCAATCTGGTCAACGGTTCGGCCACCTCTCCTGCCGCAGGGATCCGCTGGGTTTTGGCAGAAGGCACCACCCTGAGGGCCAATTATGCCGGCAGCTTTCGCACCCCCTTGATCTCAAACTTATTCTTTCGTTTGCGGGGCTTTTTTGAAGTCGACGGCAACCCCAATTTGCGCCCGGAGCGGGGAGAGAGTTTTGACATTGGCCTGGATCAGGCTCTGGGAGATTTTGGCCTGCTGCGCTTGACCTTTGCCCATAACCGCATCCGCGATGGCATCACCTTTGTCAGCACCGGCCCGAGCAGGGGAACCTACGAAAACATTGAGCTCGTGGAATACACAGGCATAGAAGCAGCCCTGGATTTGCGATTGGGGGAAAACTGGACTCTTTTTGCCAACTACACCCTGAACGATCCCATCATCCGCTCGGCGCTGGATCCCAAAGCGGTTGGCAAACAGCTAGCCTTCGTGGGAGCAGACAGCTTCAACCTGGGCCTGAGCTACCGCGATGCAGAGGATCGGTATGCCTCAGTTTTCCTGCATCACATTGGCACTTTCTTTACCAACAACGCCAATACCCAATCTCTGCCCGGCTACACCAACCTGGCTCTGCGGGGAGGGATCCCGGTTGCAGAAAATCTCGCTCTCGAGGTGGGAGTCGATAACCTGCTGGATGAGCAATATGAGGTTTTCCCCGGCTACCCAGGAGTGGGTCGCACCGTTCGGCTTAATTTAAGGGGCCAATTTTAGAGCGACTTGAGGCTGACTTTTAGCTGTCTAACTCACTGCTGAATCCTTGGCCAAGACATTGAGATCGTCTTTGCCTCTTCTCACACCCTTTGCTTGGACAGAAACCTATGACTATATCAAGGAGCACCATGTCTCGATCAACTTCCCAGTTGCCAGTTCAAGCTGGCAGCGCTGCCCAGCAACCCAGCAGCCATTGTCTTTGGGTTTGTGTCACTTGCGGATCTCGGTGGGTTAACGGCCAAAAAGAAGGGATTAGCAAGGGAGAAATGCTGCTGTCTGCCCTGCAATCTCAAACCCTCAATCCTCAACTGACCCTGAAGCCGGTTGCCTGTATGAGCGCCTGCAGCCATGCTTGCGTTGTTGCGTTGGCAGCACCTCAAAAGATGACCTATGTTTTTGGAGATCTCGATCCAAAAGATGTGGGTCTCATTCTGCAGACAGCAGAGCTCTACCTCACCAAGCCAGATGGGATCCTACCCTGGGCCGAGCGCCCTCTGAAAAAAGAGGTGATTACTCGTATTCCACCACTGCACTGAGGAGCTTTCTCATGGCCACTTTTACCCCCTGGATAACCCCCCTCCATCAAGCTTGGCAGGAAGTTTCTTTAACGGGTTGGACAACCCTTTATGAAGGGATCCCTGCCCATATTGACTGCTTGGGGCCGTTGCTCTACGAGCTGTTTCAAGAGCACTGGGCCGAGATCCAGGTGGGCCATGTGGCGGAAGGCGGGGTGCTGGAGCTGGCTTTCAAGAAACCTCCAGCTTTGTGCGTGCTCTACGATGGCTATCTAACCGTTGCCACCGAAACTTGGCACCTGCATTTGTGCCTGGAGGAGCACCAAGGCGGCCCCCATCGCAAGACCCCACCCGAGCTGCGCCGCAAAAGATTGGTTAGCCGTGCTGCCCTCTACCGGCGCCTCAATCCCCAAGGTCAGCCCCGCATGTGGGGGATCCAATTCTGGAATGGAGCAGAAGAGCCTTTGCTGCAGATTTTTCTGCCCAGCCCCTTTTTGGGGCCAGAGGAAGACTACCTGCCGGAAGGCAAAGCAGATTACCAAAAGCTTTCTCTTTACGAGCGCATCCGCGCCATCTATGTGCAGGGGAAAGAGCGGATCCCCTATGAGGATAACCCTCTTAAACGTCCCTACCTTGCTGTTTGTCGTTCCAGCCGTTGTTATCCTTCCCGCAACTACCAACCGGTTGTAGAAGCTCTGGAATCCGCCCTTCGAGAAGCCAACCTGGACGTACAGGTTATCACCTCAGGCTGCTTGGAAGTTTGCCAACAGGGGCCGGTGGTTTTTTACTCCGGAGATTGCACCTGGTACAAGCGGGTTACTCCCCAAGTAGCTCGACAAATTGTTTTTGAGCATTTGCTTAATAGCTGTCCTCTGAAAGACCACCTTTTTCCAGGAGATTAAAGCATGATTGGCCTGCAATCGAGTGCTCAACCTATCCCCAGATCTTGCCGCTTGATCTCAGCCCCACTTTGGATACAAGCTGCTCAAGATTTGGCCCAAGGCTGGTTCTGGCCCAGCTTGTTTACCACCGTCGGCTGTCTCAGCAATATTGCTTATACATGTACCCTTCCCTTTGTAACTGTTGGTATTGTTGCAGGCACAACTTTAACCCGCCAAAGGGCAATCATTAGTGCTTTGATGATTTGGCTGGCCAACCAAATCTTTGGCTACACCTGGCACAACTATCCCCGCACTCCCGATTCGTTTGCCTGGGGGTTGGTGCTGGGGATCGGCACGGTGGGGATTGCTCTTGCTGGCGGTTACCGACCTCTGTTTTCTCAGTCCAAGCCGCTTCGGCCAAGGCAACTGCTGCTGAACTATCTCTGGATCCCGGCCATGCTCATCTTGGGGTTTCTGGCTTTTGAAGGGCTGATTTTGGCAGCCGGCCTGGTCTTGGGGGGAACGGAGGGCTTGACCCTGTCCATCCTGGGCAAAATCTGGTTGCACAACTGGCTGTGGACAGGACTTTGGATTGGGATCCACACCCTGCTGGTGTGGGATAGAGGACGTCGCCGGGTGTGGCTGGGAGAGGGGAAACTTCGGTAAGCCGCTCCCGTACAAGCTCTTCCCATCCCGTCAGCGGTGCGGAGCACTTTTGCAGTGATCTGGAACATCCCCAAGAGGGATCCAGGCCAAAATAGGGGCGACCTATGTGGGAGGGGATCCCTTTGCAACTCAGTCGCGTTAACAGTGAGCATGACTCTAGTCAATGATACGCTGGACTATACTGAAAATAATGTACAGTGTGTTCAGTATGGCTGCTTGGTATGGCTAGGTATGTAAAACCGAGAGAAGCGGCGGATTATTTTGGGGTGTGTCTCCACACTTTGAGGCGATGGGA
>NZ_JBSSAH010000015.1:0-62543 GCF_054058415.1 Thermostichus sp. MS-CIW-38
CCCATCGCCTCAAAGTGTGGAGACACACCCCAAAATAATCCGCCGCTTCTCTCGGTTTTACATACCTAGCCATACCAAGCAGCCATACTGAACATGCTATACATTATTTTCAGTATAGTCCAGCGTATCATTGACTAGAGTCATGCTCTTCTACGTCGCGGTTCCCCTGCCCATAGCAACAACCCCGGCGGAGGCGGGACGGAGTAGGATGCTACCTTGGCAAAGATCCTTTGGAGAGCAGGGATGAAGCAGCAGAGGGGAATGGCTCGGCACGAGAGGTGGGCGGTGGGCCTGTTGGCGATCTGGGTTTGGCTGAGCTGGGGGATGGGGGCCTGGTCTGCTCCCCTTTGTCGGGATCCCCTCTTGCTGCGGCAGATCTTGGCAGCTCTGGGCCGTCCGGAGGTGAAGGTAGAGGAGGTGGCCCTTTTTGATTCGGATCAGTGTCTTGTCCAACTGGTGTTGGATCGCCAGGGGTTGAGCGGCTCCTTGCCGCCCGAAATAGGCCAATTTCGCCGGTTGCGAGCCTTGTCCCTCAGCCACAACCAACTTTCCGGCCCCCTGCCGCCCGAGCTGGGGCAACTCAGCCAGTTGGAAAACCTGTTTCTCGACTACAACGAATTCTCCGGCTCCATTCCAGCCGAGCTGGGGCAGCTGCGCAACCTGCGCGGCCTGTTTTTGGATCACAACCAGCTCTCTGGGCCTATTCCCCCCCAACTGGGGCAACTGCACCATCTGGAAAACCTCATCCTGCAAAACAACCGCCTCAGCGGCACCCTTCCCGGCCAACTGGGCCAGATGAGCTCCCTCAAGGGCCTGTTTTTGGATCGCAATCAGCTCTCTGGGCCTATTCCCCCCCAACTGGGGCAACTGCGCCACCTGGAAAACCTCTACCTGTCGGACAATCGCCTCAGCGGATCCCTGCCCCCCGAGCTGGCTCAGCTGAATCAGTTGCGGGATCTGCGCCTGGCACGTAACCAATTCACGGGAGAACTGCCGACCTTTTTGGCAGAACTGCCCCGACTGGAGCGGCTGCACATCGAGGGAAACCCCGGCCTCTGCTTGCCGGCCGCCCTGTCGGAGTGGTTTGCCGGCCTAAACCCGGCGGATCCCCTGCCGGCTCCCATCTGCTCATGGACTCCGTCCCGCTAACGCGACCGGTAGCCTACTGGGACTCCGTCCCGCTCAAGTGCTCCGCACCGCGACCGCGAACGGCGCAAGTGTGGGATCCCAGCTTTTCCGGGGTGGAGGGGGAGAGCCGTAGCGACGACCAGGCCACTCCTGCTCGATGGGCCACCACCACTCCAACCGCCTCTAGATAGGAGGTTACCGATACATGAGGGATCCCCAACTGGCGGGGGTGCACCTGCATCACGGTGGTGTTTTCCTCGACGGCAATGAAAAGCGGAGGACGGGCAAGGACTCCGTCCGTTCGCGTCAGCGGCGGAGCATTGTGGTGGGGTCGCGACAGCGTTGCGCCGCAATAACGGCTGGCCAGGTGCAGCAAGCCAGGCCCCCCAAAGGCAGTGGCCGGGGCAATGACGCTGTCCACCTGCTCTGCTGTCAGGTCGCCCGGTTGGGCGGGATCCCCGCTCTTGACGAACTGGGGAGCGTAGCTGAGGCCCACCAAAACCGAAGGCAAGAAGGTAAACCCCACCTCTTCAGCAGCAGCGCGGGGGTGAACCGGCTTGGGGAAAGTCTCAGGGTAGAAAGCGGGGGCATGGGCACAAGGGATCCGCAACTCCCGCACCACCAGGTGGCTGATCAGGGCTTCGACGCCGGCCAGGGGATCCACCCCCCTTCCCTGCTCGTACTGGCTGAAGTCCAAGTCATCCGGAAAGCGGGCCACCACGGCAATGGCCTCTGCCCCCAGGCGAACCAGCTCCTGGGCAGTCTCCAAGAGAGCATCAGGCTGGGCCAGGGATCCCTGGCTGGCTCCTGAGGGGGAGAAGCTGACGGAAACGCCCAAGGGTTGGCGGGTCAAGCGCCAGGGGCCAATGTTGAGCCCCAAGGTGGCCTGAGCAGCCTGCATCACCTGCAGGTGGCGTTGTTGCAGATCGGGGGGGATCCCGGCATCCAGCACCACCCCAACACAGTTTTGGCGCACTGGCCGCAAATTCCACACCCCCGCACAGAACTGATCCAGGCCGTACCCTTCCACGTACAACACGTTCCCCATCGGCCAAAACAAACTGGCTCCGTTTAACACGTTGGGATGGGTAATGACCCGCTCTGCGGCTGCTGCCAGGGTGCGGGCAACAGGCAGGGCATCCCCGGCAAAACCACCGATGCGGGCACCAATGCCGGTGGGGATGAGCAGGAGGCTGGTGTAGGGATGGCTCATGCTGCTATGTCTACAGCACTCTATGCTGCTACACGCGAACGGGAACCGCACCGCTAACGCCGGACGGACAGGATCTGCTGGGCTAGGGCCTCGGCCCGCCGCACACAATCTCCCAAGGCCACGCCATCCAGGTAGTTGGCACACACCCACACCCCTGGGGTTTGGTCGGCCAGGCTGGCCTGCAATTGGGCAATCCGCTGCCGGTGGCCAAGCGTATATTGCGGGATAGCCTGGGGCCACAGGCGCTCTCCCAGGCGGATGGGTTCGACAGGGCGGGTGAGCAGGATCTGGCTGAGTTCTGCATGCACAATTTGGGCCCGCTCGTCAGGGGAGAGCGCCGTAATGGGCGGGATCCCTTTCTGACAGGCAAAAGCCGCGTCGGTGGCCCCCCCAATGAAGCTGACCAGGCAGTGATAGCCCTGAGGAGCCCGCTCTGGGAAGAGGGAGGAGGCCCAGATGGTGCCCAGGGTGCGCAGGCCCTGAGAGCGAGGGATCAGATGGCCAAACCCTCGCAGCGGTTGGGGGAGGGCTTCTTCTGGATAGGCCAAAGCCACCACCGCCACAGGCGGGTAGGGGATTTCCCTCAGCAGCCGGCTGGCCTGGGGGTTGAGATCCTGCAGGAGGGTGGCAGCAGCGTAGGCAGGGAGGGTGAGCACCACCTGTTGAGCCGCCACCCAGTGGATTTCTTCTGGGGCCGTGTGCTCTGCACCGCTGTCGTGTATGACGAAGCCCACCCGGTAGCCCGTCTCATCCCGCTTGAGATGCACAGCCCGCCAGCCCAGCCGCAGCGCACTGCCCAGTTTCTGGGCAATCGCCTCAGGTAGCTGCTGCAACCCCTGCCGCAGGTTACCCAGTTGGCCCCGCTTGGGAGGAGGCTGGATGGGGGAGTTGGCGCTGTCCTGGTGACGGGTTCGCGGGAGCGTCGCGTAGCGATAACGGCTGCGCAAAGCCTGCACAGCACCGGCAAAGAGGCTGCCGTAGCGTTCTTCCAAGCCGGCAATGCGGGGGAAGGCTGCCAAGGCGCTGAGCTGATCCGGATCCCCGGCATACACCCCTGAGGTGAAAGGTTCGACCAGCCGTTCCACCACCTCGGATCCCAGTTGCCGCTGGAAGAATTGCCGCACCGTTTCCTCTTTGCCCGGCGGTGGCGCGACAAACCCCAACAACCCACGTAAGGCCCGCAACTTGCCGCCCACGCTCAACAGCCGCGAGCCAATTGCCGCAGAAGGGCTCAGGGGCACCGGCAGCAGCGCTTTCTCCCAGTAAACGTAGCGGGGCAACTGGGCATCGGCCAGCACCAGGTGCTCCGCCAAGCCCACCTCGGCAATGAGGTTAAGCAGGGCGGGGACGGGGGTAAAGCTGTTGGGGCCCTCTTCCCAGCGATAGCTGTCTTTGGATTGGGTGGAGATACAGCCCCCCACGCGGGAGCTGGCCTCGGCCAGGAGCAGCGGCTGGGTGGATTCATCCTTGGGGGATAAGCCCTGTTGTAATCGCAAGGCCAACGTTAGGCCACTGATGCCCGCCCCCACCACCACCACCTCAGCCTGCAAGGACTGCGTCCTACCAAAGTGCTCAACAGAAGAGTTCATCTTTTGGGTTCCAACGGGGTTTTCAATCCTCAAGAGTCAAACAATTATGCTCTGAGCCGCTCCCCGTCCCACCAGCGCGTTCGCGTCAGCGGTGCGGAGCATTTTGGATCTATAGCAGCTAGCGCAGCACCCGAAATAGGCTGGGGATCCCGGCCACCTGGGGCAGTTGTTGGATCTCGGCCAGCGCCTGTCGGCAGTCGGCCTCCCGGACGGTGTGGGTGAGAATCACAATCTCCGCCTGCTCTTGGTGACATTCCTTTTGGGTAATGCTCTCCAGGCTAACCCGGTGGCGACCGAAGCAGGTGCCAATCGCCCCCATTACCCCCGGCTGATCCTGGGCCAATACCCGCACGTAAAACTCCGACTCCAATTCCGAGAGAGGGATCAAAGAGGCGGCAGCGGGGAAGCAGGAGAATCCCCACAGCGGATTGGGGGCATCAGCCCCCGTTTGCCGGTGGGCAATCAGGGTCAGCAGATCGCCAACAACGGCACTGGCAGTCGGCCCCCGCCCCGCCCCCGGCCCCGACAGCACCACCTGACCCAAGGGATCCCCCTGCACCAAAACGGCATTGTCCACGCCGTTGATGTTGGCCAAGGGGTGGGTAGAGGGCAGAAGGGTGGGGTGAACTCGGATGTCCAAGGCCATCGTGTTGCTCCGCAACGCTGTCGCGACCGCCCCTTCCCCGTCATCCAAGGGCTCCGCCCCGCTAGCGCGAACAGGATGGGCCCTTGCTGCTCCGCAATGCTGACGCAACTGGGCGATGGCCAAGAGCTTGAAGGTGTAGCCCCACTCGCGGGCATAGCGAATGTCGGTGGGGCTGATGCCGCGGATCCCTTCGCAGGGGATGGCTGCCCGCTTCACAGACACCCCGAAAGCAAGGCTGGCCAAAATGGCGATCTTGTCGGCGGCATCCCACCCTTCCACATCGGCGCTGGGATCCGCTTCGGCGTAGCCGTGGGCCTGGGCCAGGGCCAGGGCTTCCTCAAATGAGCTGGCCGCCTGGGTCATCTGGCTGAGGATGAAGTTGGTGGTGCCGTTCACAATGCCCCAGACCGCCTGGATGTGGCTGGCCTGCAGGGACTGTTGCAAGGGCTGCAGAATCGGGATCCCGCCCCCAACTGCCGCTTCCAAGAGCACCGAGACTTTGGCTTGGGCTGCCGCCTGAAAGATCTCCTCCCCGTGGCGGGCGATCACCGCTTTGTTGGCTGTGATCACCGGTTTGCCGTGGTCAAGGGCTTTTAAGATCAAGGTGCGGGCCGGCTCCAAGCCCCCCATCAGCTCGATGACCACGTCGATTTCCGGATCCGACACGATTTGCTCCAGATTGGTGGTCAGGCGCTCAGGCGGGATCCGCACTTGCCGTGGCTTGTCCAAAGAGCGCACCCCCACCGCCGCAATCTCAACCGACTGCAAGAGAGGATGCCGGGGTTGCTGCAGAATTTGCACAACGCCCGTGCCAACCGTGCCCAGCCCCAATAGCCCAACTCGTTCGCGGTAGCGGCGCATAGCGCTTTAGACCACAACTCTTCCTTTTGCCTGCTGTTCCCGTTAGCGGGACGGAGTCCTTTGCCCTGTGAGGGCTCCGCCTCGCCAATGCAAACAGGAAGCGGACGGGATCCCCTCACCATTATCACGCTTGGATCCACGCTCTGCTAACGCGACCATGATCCGCATGCAGAGCACTTTGTTCGCGCTAGCGGGACGGCGTCCTTAGTTGGGATCTATCACCTGTCGGCCAGGGGATCCCGCAGGGCACGGACAAAGTGATAAGGGGGCAAAGGGGCGCTCCAATCCAGTTGCCAATGGGGGTGCTGAGCCAGCCAGGTTTGGGTGAGCTGAAGGGCGGCTTCCCACTCGGCAGGAGTGAGCAAAAAGTAGAGCCGCAAGGCCTCTCCCGGTTGGGGATCCCCCCTTTGCACAGGCCAGGTGGAAGGCCAAAGCTGCTGTAGGGCTTGCTGCTCCTGCTCTTGCTGCTCTTGGGCTTGTCGTTGCTGGAGATAAGCTTGCTTGCGGGCCAACAGATAGGCCGTCCCGCTCAGGGAGGACTGTGGCTCCGGTTGGGGCTGAGGTTGAACCCTTCCTTTGAGACAGTACTCGGCCCGCCCCCCAATGGCTGCGAGGGCTTGTTCGTATTCCGCTTGCCGGGACAGCAGATGGGATCCCAGCCTTTCTGCTGAGAGGAAGCAGGTGCCGAAGCGCAGGGGCAGCACCGGCATCTGGGCGAACAGCCGGCAGATCACCTGGTCGTGGCGCAGGGCAGAGCGCACCAACACCTCATCCGAGACTTGCAGCGACTCTGGATCCGGCATCGGCTCCACAGCAGCGGCAATTCGGCTGCCTGCCGGGGAGAACACCTGCACCGACCGATGGATCCCCTCGGTTTGCCGGATGAAGGGCAAAAGTTCTGGCGCTGGCTGCGGGAAGAAGGCGTAGGTGTAAAGGGGGCTGTTGATACTCTGCTCATCCCCGTCAGCAGCACGGAGCACTTGGGGTTCTGGCTGAGCTGGGAAGGTCATGGTCTCGGATTTAAGACGAGTAGGTAAGACGGGTAGGCTCGCCTTCCCAGTCTACGCAACCTAGGATTGGGATCTTTGAAACCTACAGGGTTCCACCTATAGAGTTCCACGGCCAGAGTTCCACGGCCAGCCTGGAGATGCGATAGACTAACCTCGCATCGGTTCTGCACAGGCTGGGGTGTCTGGGGCCGGAACAGGGCCTGTTTTTAGGCGGGCTCCCCACCCCAACCCCCCCAACAGGTGAGGCCATGACCAGCCGCCCAGATTTCCAACCCTTCGAAAAAGAAGAAACCGAACGGTTGCGGGATCTGCTCCCCGCTTCTTTCCGACCCTTGATCACCATTGTTCCCCACTTCGGGGGCGAAGCCCTGCTCATCTCCCGCCGCAAAGCCCCTTGGCAGCCCCAGGGCACAATTGCCATCGATTTTCGCCGTTGGCAAGGGATCCCTCAGCCGCAGCGGGATCTGTTGTTTCTGCGGGAGGTGGGATGGCTGGGCAACCGCAATTGGTTGCAGCCGGGGTTTTACCAATCGCTGGCCTTGATGGGGGGCATCACCACTGTTGCGGAGCTCTCTTTGCAGCACCCCTTTTCCGCTCTGTTGGCAGGTGGCATTACAGCTCTCTCCGTCCGGCAGATCTGGCAAAACCTGAACCGGGAGAGCGCCCATTTCGACGCCGATGAATTTGCCCTGCGCCGTGCTCAGTTTCGCGGCTACACCCGACAGGAGGCCGCTCAACACCTGGCAGATGCCATAGAACAGGTTCTGAAGCTGGATCCCACCGTTCGCGACAGCGGCGAAGCATCTATCCTGACGGCGCTACGGCTGCAACGGCTGAGAACCATTGCCCGCAACCTGGCTTCTACCCCCCCCAGCGGAAACGCCTGGTCGCGTTAGCGGGACGGAGTCCTTGGCCAGTTGCACTTGGGTGATGGCCACCCGACCGGAGAAGCAGATGTCGGTATCGGTTTGGGGATCCCGAGCGCGCTCCGCATAGCGGCCCTGATAGCGAAACCACAGCGACTCTGCCCCATTTCCCTCGGCTTCCACCGCATAATCGAGCGGCAGGGGTTGGGTGCAGAGGGGACAATAGACCCGCTCCGGCAGAGGGGATCCGGCGGGCAAGTGAGGCAGGTTCACATTCCAAAACGCCCCCCTGGGCAGGGGTTGTTCCATCAGCTCCGCCAAGATTTCCCGCGTCCACCGCTGGGCTTGCTCCCAGTCGATGGGTTGGCCCCCTGCTCGGTATTGGGAAATGGCAATTCCCGGGATCCCGCGCATCGCCGCTTCCCGTACCGCCGCCACCGTTCCCGACAGATACACATCCGATCCAAGATTTCCCCCCTCGTTGATACCGGAAAGCACCCAATCCACCGCTGGGGCCAGCTTGAATAGGGCCACCCGCACACAGTCGGCAGGGGATCCCTCGACGGCAAAGGTGCGCTCGCCGCGGGCCAAGGCTCGAAAAGGTCGCCCCGTCGTCACCTGGTGGCTGCAGCCGGAAATCGGTTGGTGGGGGGCCACAATCCAACAGTGTTCTTCCGGGATGAGGGCGCTGAGGGCCAACTTGAGGTTGGCCAGCCCGGCAGCCTCGATGCCGTCATCGTTGGTCAGCAATACCTTCATTCCTACTTTTCCCTTCTGCCGGCAACTTCTTGGGTGAGTCCTTTTGCAAGTCCCAGTGGCAAATCTGGAGATCTTGGGTGCAAAAGCGATGTGGATCCCGTTCTTCTTTTACCCTATCCCTAGGGGGGCAGCGTCTCCCATGCCGCGTCCCCTGATCCATCGTATAAACTGATACCGGAGGATTGCGATGACCACACGGGTAGCCATTAACGGATTTGGTCGCATTGGGCGGGCCTTCCTGCGGGTGCTGCTGTCTCAGCCAGCTCCAGAGCTGGAGGTGGTGGCAGTCAATGACCTGACCGAACCCGACAACTTGGCCTACCTGCTCCAGTTCGACTCGGCCTATGGGCGCCTTCCCCAAACCGTGAGCGCGGTGGACGGGCATCTGCAAATCGGCAACCACCTGAAAGTCCGAGTTTTGGCAGAGCGGGATCCGGCACAACTGCCCTGGAAAGATCTGGGGGTTGACCTGGTGGTGGAATCAACCGGCTTGTTCACCAAACGAGAGGGGGCGGCCAAACACCTGGAAGCCGGGGCCAAAAAGGTGATCATCTCTGCTCCCGCCAAAGGCCCCGACTTGACGGTGGTGATGGGGGTCAACGACGACCAATACGACCCGGAGCGGCATCACATCGTCTCCAATGCTTCCTGCACCACCAATTGCTTGGCGCCGCTGGCTAAGGTCTTGTTGGATCGCTTCGGCATCGAGACCGGCTTTCTCACCACTTGCCATGCCTATACCGCCACCCAGGCGATTGTGGATCGCCCGGATCCCAAAGATTACCGGCGGGGCCGCTCAGCAGCAGTGTCGATCGTGCCTTCCACCACCGGGGCCGCCACGGCAGTGGCCGAGGTTTTGCCCGCCCTGAGAGGGAAGATGGATGGCCTGGCGCTGCGGGTGCCCACCTTGACCGGCTCGATTGTGGACTTTGTGGTGCGTACCGAGCAGCCCATCACCAGAGAAGCCGTCAACCAAGCCTTTGTCGAGGCTGCAGAAGGCCCGCTGCGCGGCATCCTGGCCATTGCTCCACCGGAGATCGTCTCGGCGGATATCGTCGGGGATCCCCACTCTTCCATTGTGGATTTGGGATCCACCCTGACCTTAGGGGATCGCACGGTGAAGGTGCTCTCCTGGTATGACAACGAGTACGGCTATGCGGCGCGGCTGGTGGATCTGGCGGCCAAAATCGGGGCTGCGCTGTAGGCGGCCATCCTTGTTGCGTTCAAGGCAAGGCTATTAGAACCGGATTTGCGGTGGGGCAGTTACGGTTCAGATGCGGTTGTGGCCGGGGTTGCAGGCGATGAAGGGGGGCCGAGCCACAGCAGGATCACCATTGCCGGAGCGGCTGTCATCGCCGTGATCAGATAAAACAAAGGCCAATTGACTGCAGCCGCCAAATAGCCTGACACAGCCCCGGCCAAGGTTCCCCCCACGGCAAACACACTGGTGAGCAAAGCATACTGAGTGGCACTAAATTGCCGGTCGCAGAGGCTCATCAAAAAAGCCAGAAAAGCAGCCGTGCCCATGCCCCCGGCCATGTTGTCGAAAACGGTTGCCCCCACCAGCAGCGGATAGTTTTGCCCCACCAACCCAATCGCTCCCAGGCCCAAATTGCCGATCCCTTGCAAGGCTGCGAAAATGAACAGACAGCGGTAGGTGCCGATGCGGCTGACCCACTCCCCCCCCACAAAAGCCCCAGCCAAGGTGGCCAACAAGCCTATCCAACTGCGGATAATGCCCAGATCGCTGGTGCTAAACCCCGTCTGCAACAAAAATGTGGGGGTCATTTGCCCTGCCAAGCTATCCGGCAACTTGAAGCAGACCACAAACAGCAGGATCGCCCAGGCCAAGCGGTGCCGCCAAAAAGATTGAAACGGCTCGAGGATAGCCGACCGCAAAGAGGTAGGCTTGAGGGCGCTGTTTTCCGGCTCAGGGGCCAAAAACGAGGTAATCAACCCGATCAACATCAGCAGCGCCATGATCCCGTACACCTGCCACCAGGGCAAATAGTCCGCCAAGATCAAACTCACGCCACTGCTGACCAACAGCGCGATGCGGTAGCCAAATACGAAAATCGCTACCCCTGCCCCCATCTCCCGCTCTGCCAAGATATCGGTACGGTAGGCATCCACCGCGATGTCCTGAGAGGCGCTCAAAAAAGCCACCAGCAACCCCACCAGAAAGATCGGGCGGGTGAAAACTGTGATGCCCGGCCAAGTCTGGGCCAGCTCTTCCCATCCCAAGGCTTCCAGCCAGGTTTGGGTCGGATCCTGAAAACCCAGTAGCCCTATGCTGAGCAGCAACAGCACCTGGGTCAGGGCCATCCACCCCCGCCGTCGACTGCCCCGCAGGGATCCCGGTGCCGGCAACAGAAATCGATCCAGAACAGGCGACCACAAGAACTTAAAGGAGTAGGGCAAATTGAGCAGGTTAAACAAGCCGATGGCAATGGTGGTCAAGCCCGCTTGGGTCAGCCAAGCATTCAAGGTGGTGTTGATCAGCAGCAGCGGCAAACCCGAAGAAAACCCCAACAGCAGCAGAACGCCCATCTTAGAGCTGCCGTAGACGCCCAACATCCGCCTCAAGACGCTTGCCCCCGCCTCAATCATGACTAGCCCTCCCCGCCATCCTGTCTATTTTCAGGGATCCCTGTATTGCCAGTATGGTCATTTCAATTAAACTAGGGCACTGCACCCACACCTAAAACTCTGAGTGCAGCAGGCTATAGGGCTTTTCAAGGACTCCGTCCCGCTGGCGCGATCAGCAGCCCAGGCGTCTCACCTTAACCTGAAATGACCATAACATCCCAGTGAAACTCCCCATTGCGTAGCTCCCCTCTCTCAAGGGGAGAGGGACTTCCCTTAGGGCCAATCCTGAACGCAAACCACCTGCTGGGTTTGGGCAGATCGCTCGGCTGCCTCGGCCACCGCCAGGGCGTGGAGCATGTTTTCAGTATGGATATAGAGGGGTCTGCCGTGGCGCAGGTGATCCAGCACCATGCGGGTGTCTTGCTCGAACAGGCCGTGGCGGGATCCCGTCTCTAGAGGGTGGGCGCTGCCGGGCCGCAGCAACGTTGCCTCTTCGCCGTTGATCAATAGGCCCCCCCGTTGACCGTGGAACTCCAGTAGCCGCTGCGAGCACCACAGGGAATCCCCCTTGCCATAGGTCAACACCGCCAGCAACCCACTGGCAAAACTCAGCTGGGCTGTGCAGTAGCAACTGCTGTAGCGGTGGGGCAGATCCGGCCCGTCGTAGCGCAGTTGGCAGCTCACCCGTTCTACCCTGCCCAACAAGTCCACCAAGCGGTGGATGCGAGAAACGGCCCCCATGAGGGGGAAGCCAAACAACTCAGGCCGATAGGTCCAGCGATCGGGGGCGGGGTGGGTGGCGGTGAGAGTGATGTAGCGAACGGCAAACAGCTTGCCCAACCCTTCCAGCTCTTGTTTCAGCAACCGGTGAACGCCGCTAATTAGCTCGATGTGTTCGACGTGCAGCAGCACTTGCCGCTCGGCTGCCAATTGCACCAAGGAACGCGCTTCGGCAGCGCTGAGGGCGAGGGGATATTCCACGACGGTGTGGATCCCTGCCTCCAGAGCAGCACGGGCAATGGCGGCATGATCCCGATTGATGGTGCTGACAAAAACCAGATCCAGCCGCTGCTCGCCCAACAGAGAAGACCAGTCCGAATAGGCGACGGCCCCCAACTCGGCGGCAAAAGCATCGCTCCGGTCGGGAGCTCGACCGGCAACAGCGACAATCTGCACTTGCCCATCTTTGCGCAAGGCCTCGGCCCGTGAGCGAGCTGCGTAGCCGGTGCCGATGATCCCCACCCGCAAGGTTTGTTCCCTCCCCTAGCCTGCCTCTGTCTGTAGCATCACACAGGAGGGATCCTTTGTACCACCCGGCAATCTGGATCTCGCTCCGCCTAGGTTTGCCGGAAAACTCCTGCTGCACCCTTTGATTTTGTGCCTACCTCACAGAGCTGTTCGCCGGTGGGGATCCCATGGGCGTTAGGAAGAAGCTGCTGCTTCAACCTCTTGGGGTTGCGGCGAGGAAAGCGGAAAATGCCGCTCCAACAAAGCCGGGATCCCTTGGGGGGAAACGCCGCTATAACGAGCCTTGTCGGGCATAAACACCACATGGGGGCCCCGTTTACAATCTTTCATGCAGCCCACCCCCTGCACGCAAATCGAACCGGAGTAGGCGGCCAAGTGGGCGTTCAGGGCTTGCATCACCGCTCCGGCCCCACGCCGATAACAGTCGGATTTCTGGCAGACCAGCACCTTACCTTTGACCTTTGGGACAACCGGCTCCGTCTCACCCCCGGAAGCTGGAGCTGTCGTCAAAGACATACCCTCCGCCTTCTCTCCGAGGGGAACCACCCGGTAAAGCACCCATTTTTCTCGCCCTTTGTGCAGATCCACTTCTCGCTCCCCCGAGATCTGCACCGCATCGCCAGGTTTGAGGGTGCGGTAAAGGGCAGAACGCAGGGGCTTGGGGATCTTGCCGGAAAAAACGTCCGCTCCGGCTTGCCAACGCAGGTACTTGAGCTTGCCGTCTTTATCGGGAAGAAATCCCAAAAACCGGCCTTCCGACTCAAACGGGATCCCTTGCTTAGGGAACTTGCTCATCTTGACCCCCAGCCTCTGTGTTGAGCTGCCAACAAACCTCTAGGCCATCCAATAACTCCTGTCGCCGCGCTGTGTGCTGACGGATCACACTGCGCACCTGTAGAACGGCCAACGGAGTACTCACCTCCACCCGCAGACGGCCATCTCCCGTACAAACTGCCGGGATCCCCAATTCCATCAGCCGCCGACCAACGCGCCAGCGCTCGCCCAGAGGAATATCCAAAAGATAACCGCGCTCAGAGTCCAGAAAGGCGGGGTTCATGGCCGGGATCAGCACCTCAGAGTAAAGAATAGTGAAGAGATGAAACAAATTCTCAATAGCTTTTCAAAAAAAAGCCAGAGGTCGGAAACCAGGCAGGCTCAAGCCCACCTGTGGACCTTCTGGCTAGGCTCTGCCGTTCATCAAGCCGAACACCAGGCTGTCGTTGGCCAGGAAGTGATGGAGATGGAAGGCGCGATCCTCTGTCTTCAACAGGATTTGCTCGTAGAGGTAGCGGGTGGCCCGATCCCCAAGGCTCTCCGCCTGGGCTGCCTGCCGCCGCAGCAGATCGATGATGGCCTGCTCTGCCGCCAGGTCGTTCATTAACATTTGCCGTGCCTCAAAAGCTCCATCTGGCTCAGGGGTAAAGCAGCAAAGCTGGGCCAAGGTGGCAAAGCTGGCTACCGGCACACCTCCCAGCCCTTCTAGGCGTTCTCCCAGGTCGTGGACATGCTCCCTCGCCTGCTCGTAGTGATCTTTGAAGAGTTGGTGCAGCGGATAGAACTCAGTGCCTTCTACCACGAAGTGATGCTTCTGGTACTGCAAGTACAGCCCCTGGAAGCTGGCCAGCAGGGCGTTCATCCCCTCGCAAACCGGCTGGGTTATCTCAGTGCCAAGCAAGACAGGATTGTCGCGCACGCTGTTGAAAGACTGGCGCAGGGTTGAAGTTTCGGACATAAAACTCTCCAGCACAAGTTAAAAGGAGCTGTGAATCCTAGAGCGCCCGCCACAACGGGCCTGGGATCCCTGGGTGTTTGCCTCCAAATCTAGCATAGTGCAGAAAATGGCTCTTGTGAATAACTCTCAATAAACCCGTTGTTGCGGATCCCTTTGGAGTGGGATCAGGGCGCAGACAGATTGGCTCTTGGCTAGGTCAGTCTCCGGTATCGGAAGAAACTTGGCAGTAGGATCCGCCCTGAACTACCTTTGTGGGGCTATCGGCCTTAGGGGAAGAAGCAAGAAGCATGTCTCAGAAAAGCCCATCCTTCTTAGAGAAACTGACTGACCTAACCCGCCAAATTGTTGACCGTGCCCGAGGCATCCCAGAAGCTTCTGAATCTCTCGAGAAGCCAGAAGCCTTTAAGTCTTTCTGGAATTCGGTGTCTCAGATACTACAGAAGGACCTCCTAGAGGCGCAGACAGAGTTGGGCCACTGCAACATCCTGGTCATTGGCAAAAACGGGGTGGGCAAGAGCACCTTGGTCAATGCAGTGTTTAGAGATGAGCTGTCCCGTACCGGTGTTGGCAGCCCCGTCACCCGCCACATTCGTCAGTATTCCAAGCCAGGTTGCCCAATCACCATCTACGATACACCTGGCATGGAACTAGACGGTGAACAGAATCAGCAAGTTCGCCTGGAGGTTTCCCAGCTTATCGAGGAGCTGCGCTTTAAGGATCCTGAACATCACATCCATGTTGTTTGGTACTGCCTCCACCACGAACTGAAGCGGTTGGAGGAAGTTGAACGCAAATGGCTAAAGGAGTTGGAACTCAAAGACGTTCCCGTCATCTTGGTCTTAACCCAATGCTTGGAATATCCCAATCCTGAAGAAAGCGAGTTTTTCCGGTATTTGCAGCATCAAAATTTGCCTGTCCGCTACATTGTTCCCGTTTTGGCCCGCAACAAGGCGATTAACCGGCAAATTACCATTCCTGCCCACGGGCTGGAGCACCTAATTGGCTGCACGCTAGAGCTTTTGCCGGAAGTGGCTCGCCTTGCCTTTATCCGCCAGCAATTGCTGCGGGTGGATCTCAAAGCCGAGGCTGCCTTTAAGTACGTATCAGGCTATGTGGCCAGTGCAGCGTTTATCGGGGCAGTGCCCCTTCCCTTTGCAGATGCCCCTCTGTTGGTTACAGCCCAAGCAGGCATGATTGCCAATATCAGCTTTATTTTTGGCTTCGAGGCTTCCCCTTCTTTTTACTACTCTTTGATAGCCGCTTTGGCAGGCACTACAATTACAACAGCAATCGGGCGAACGATTGTGTCCAACTTGCTGAAGATGATTCCCGGCTCGGGGATTGTAGGCAGCGCTATCCAATCCACTACGGCAGCCACCCTCACTCTCTCTCTGGGCCTGGCCTATATCGAGCTGATGAAGGCCATCGCCCGCGCCAAAATCCAAGGGATCCAGCTATCTCCAGAAGAGATGAAAGATATCTTTATACGCGAGTACCAAAGTTATGTTGCCTCGGGATCCAAAACTCTGAAAGATGACTTTTCATCCTAGCTTTTGCGTAGGTACTGAATCTAGGGCAGGGGAAGGTCGTGGGGTCTCAAACCCAAAGGTGCCATCGACCAGGTAGAGGGGGCGGCCTTTCACTTCTTCAAAAACGCGGCCTAAATACTCGCCAATCACGCCCAAGCTGATCAGCTGGATCCCGCCCAAAAACAAGATCATCACCGCTAAAGAGGCATAGCCAGGTACATCGGAGCCAAAGAGCAAGGTGCGGATGATGAGAAAAAGGCCATACAAAAAGGCTGGAACCGAGATCGCCAACCCTATGTAGCTCCACACCCGCAACGGCCAAGAGCTAAAAGAGGTGATGCCTTCTATGGCTAGGTTCCACAGCCGCCAGTAGTTCCACTGGGTTTTGCCGCGAAAGCGGGGGGCGCGATCGTAAAAAATGGCCGTTTGCCGGTAGCCCACCCAGGCAAAGATCCCTTTCATAAAGCGGGTGCGCTCTCGCAGCTGTTTAACTGCCTCCACCACCTGCCGATCCAGCAGTCGAAAATCCCCCGTATTGCGCGGGATCCGCACCTGGCTGAGTTGATCAATCAACCAATAGAAGCCGTTGGCTGTAAAGCGTTTTAGCCAGCTCTCCCCGCGGCGGCTGCGGCGCACCGCATAAACCACCTGATAGCCCTGCCGCCACTGCTGCAGCATCTCCGGGATCAGCTCCGGCGGATCTTGCAAGTCGGCATCGATGGGAACAACAGCTCGACCAGAGGCGTGATCGAGGCCGGCAGTAAGGGCGATCTCCTTGCCATAGCAACGGGAAAGGTTCACCACTTTGATACGGGGATCCCGACGATGGAAGGCAATGAGCTTTTCCAGCGTGTTGTCTTGGCTGCCATCGTTGACGCAGATAATCTCGTAGGGGATCCCCAGCGGCTCCAAGGTAAGTTGCAGGCGTTCGAACAGGTGTTCCAGGTTGTCCGCCTCATTTTTGCAGGGGACAACAACCGATAATTCAACCAACTCAACCGGGGGCTCAGACAACATCGAGAGGTGTCAGAATCGGGATCCCGTAGTTGGCCATCATTGTGCCATCAGGGGGTGGCCGACATCTCCGCCACAATCGAGCGCAGCTCGTCTTCCGAGATGCGGTAGACCTCGTTGCAGAATTGGCAAACCGCTTCTGCCCCCTTGTCGGTGTGGATCATATCGAGCAACTCGTCCCGCCCCAGCATGCGCAGGGCCCCCTTCACTCGGTCGGAATTGCACTTGCAGTAGAAGCGGATGGTGCGCATTTCCGGCGCAATTTTCAGATCCAAGTCGCCCAGGCAGATTTGCAACAGCTCCCGCAAGCCGCCGCCACCAGCCAACATCGGGCTAAATTCTTCCACTTTGGCCAAACGGGCCTCCATCTCTGGGATCAGACTGGCCGGCGCCCCTGGCATCAGCTGCAACAACACTCCGCCGGCGGCGCGTACCCGCTGTGAGTCGAGATTTACTCCCAGAAGGACTGCCGAGGGAATCTGCTCTGAGGAGGAGAGGTAGTAGGTGATGTCGTCTCCCACCTCTCCCGAAACCAGCTCCACCGCGCTGGTGTAAGGCTGGCCATACCCCAGATCCCGCAGCACATGGAGGTAGCCATAGCGCCCAACGGCTTGGCCCACATCCAACTTGCTCTCGGCAGTGAGAGGAAGCTCAATGGCGGGGTTGCTCACATACCCGCGTACCGTGCCATCCAAGCCGGCATCCACCCAGATGTTGCCCAAGGGGCCATTCCCTTTCAGTTGCAGGTTAATCCGCGCCTGGCGTCGCTTCAAGTTGGCCGCCAGCAACAGGGCTGCGCTCATGGCCCGCCCCAAGGCCACTGTCGCCACATAGGAGAGCTTGTGCCGCTCCCTTGCCTCTTGTACCGCCTGGGTGGCCACCAAGCCCACCACTCGGATTTTGCCTTCTGCCGCCGTGGCCCGGATGAGGTGATCCGGCAGAGATGAGGGCGTACCCTCAGAAATACCTTTCGCTCGCTTCAATCGTTCTGACCCAGAGGCATCCGTCATCGCAACCTCAACGCATGTCTTAAACCAAGCCTGCAGGGATCCCCTGGCGACTCAGCCTTCATTCTAAGTGAGTCTAAGTGAGATTGTAGCCCCTCTCTTGCCGGACTTTGGGGAGGGAACTGCCCTGTCGGGGCGGGAATGGGACTGTCCCTTTTCTGGGAGAGATTTTAAGAAGTGTGAAGATCTGAGATGGCAGACGGCAAGCATATCGGAAAATAACTTGCGGGTATGCTCGTCATACTCTTTAAAAAATCGACTTGAGGATGGATATCCATGAGTGTTGTTACGAAATCGATTGTGAACGCGGACGCGGAGGCCCGCTACCTCAGCCCGGGGGAACTGGATCGGATCAAGTCCTTTGTTGCCTCGGGTGAGAAGCGGTTGCGCATTGCTCAAGTCTTAACCGAGTCTCGTGAGCGCATCGTCAAACAAGCTGCCGACCAGCTCTTCCAGAAGCGCCCTGACATTGTCTCTCCGGGGGGCAATGCCTACGGGGAAGAGATGACGGCGACTTGCCTGCGGGATATGGACTACTACCTGCGCCTGATCACCTATGGTGTCATTGCCGGCGATGTCACCCCAATCGAAGAGATCGGCCTGGTGGGTGTTCGCGAGATGTACAACTCCCTGGGCACACCCATTCCGGCGGTGGCCGAGAGCATTCGTCAAATGAAGCAGGTGGCCATGGGTCTGCTCTCTCCTGACGATGCGGCTGAAGCCGGCTACTACTTCGACTTTGTGGTGGGGGCAATGAGCTAATCCCTCATTGTTTTTGCCGCACAACCCTTTGCTGTTCGTCGATTTGGATTTAGGAAGCTCATCATGCAAGACGCAATTACTGCTGTAATCAACAGCTACGATGTTCAAGGCAAGTATCTGGACAGCTCGGCCATGGAGAAGTTGAAAGCCTTCTTCGCCACAGGCGAGCTGCGGGTGCGGGCGGCTGCCACCATCGCGGCCAATGCCTCCACCATCGTCAAGGATGCTGCTGCCAAGGCGTTGCTGTACTCTGATCTCACCCGTCCTGGCGGCAACATGTACACCACCCGTCGCTATGCTGCCTGCATCCGCGACATGGACTACTACCTGCGCTACGCCACCTACGCCATGCTGGCCGGGGATCCCTCCATTCTGGACGAGCGGGTGCTGAACGGGCTCAAGGAGACCTACAATTCCCTGGGAGTGCCCATTGGGGCAACCATCCAGGCCATCCAAGCCATGAAAGAGGTAACTGCCGCTCTGGTGGGTGCTGAGGCCGGCAAGGAAATGGGGGTGTACTTCGATTACATCTGCTCTGGCCTGAGCTAACTCCCGGCGTCATTGCCTCAGGGGAGGTGCATTCTTCAACGAGCACGGCGGGCGATTTGCCACAGGGATCTGGTGTGCTAGCTGAAGTACGCGAGCTTTCTGGGGTGAGTCGCCTGTTTTGCTGGTCAAGATAGCCCATTTTGTTGTTGAGCGGGGATCCCATATCATGCGCATGTTCAAGATCACGGCCTGTGTGCCCAGCCAAACCCGAATTCGCACCCAGCGGGAGCTGCAAAATACCTACTTCACCAAGCTGGTGCCCTATGAGAACTGGTTTCGGGAACAGCAGCGCATCCAGAAATCGGGTGGCCGCATCCTGAAGGTGGAGCTGGCCACGGGTAAGCCTGGGATGGACGTAGGACTGCTGTAGTTCCCCTATTCGTTCGTTGCTTTCCCTCGGATACTGAGAAATAGCCCTCTGCAGATCCGGTATGCCCAGCTCTGGAAGCTCTGTTCTTGGGGTTGGGGTAGCGGATCTGGCCGTTTTGTAGGGGTGGGGGTAGATGTTGCCTGATGTGCCGACCCGGTTGGAGCCAATCATCGCTGCCCACAACCTGAGCAAGGTTTACCCGGTGGCCGTCAAGGATCCCGGAGTGGTTGGCACCCTGCGCCACTTTTTTCGCCGCACCTATCGCCACATCCCGGCGGTGCAGTCCGTGAGCTTTCAAGTTCAGCCGGGGGAGATGGTGGGATTTTTGGGGCCCAACGGGGCGGGCAAGACCACTACCCTCAAGATGTTGACTGGTTTGATCTATCCGTCCGGCGGCACGGTGCAAGTGGTGGGTCATGTGCCTTACCGCCGGGAGCCGGCGTTTTTGCGGCAGATCACCCTGGTGATGGGGCAGAAGCAGCAGCTCATTTGGGATCTGCCGGCAATGGACTCTTTGCGCATCAACGCTGCCGTTTACGAGATCCCTGAGAAGGAGTTTCGGGAGCGGGTGGGGGAGCTGGCGGAGCTGCTCGACCTAGAAAGCAAGCTGAAGCAACCAGTGCGCAAGCTTTCCTTGGGGGAGCGGATGAAGGCGGAGCTGTTGGCGGCTCTGTTGCACCGCCCGCAGATCTTGTTTTTGGACGAGCCCACCTTGGGGTTGGATGTCAACGCCCAGGCCGGCGTGCGGCAATTTCTGCGGGATTACAACCGCCGCTATGGAGCAACGGTGCTGTTGACCAGCCATTACATGGCCGATATTACTGCGCTGTGCCAACGGGTGCTGGTCATCAACGCGGGGCAGCTCATGTACGATGGCGACCTCGAGGCATTGCTGGAGCGCTTTGCCCCCTACCGAGAGGTGAGGTTGAAATTGGCTCGCCCTTGCCCTGTTGCCCAACTGCAGCTCTATGGAGAGGTGCGCACGGACGGGGATCCGGGCAGCTGTGAGGCGCGGCTGTGGGTGCAGCGGGAGCAGCTCACCCAAACGGTGGCCAAGCTCTTGGCAGAGCTGGATGTGCTGGATCTAACGGTAACCGACCCGCCCATCGAGGAAGTGATCGGGCGGGTGTTTGCGGATGGGATCCCTTCGGCCAGCCCATAGGGTCATTTGCAACAGGGTTAGGTTGAGCGTGGGCTCCCTTCTTCCCCAAGAGGAGAGGGGCTGGGGGTGAGGGTCAGCAGCGAAGGATCCCAGCTTTGTTGGAAACGACTGGGATTCCCTAACCCTTCCCTCAGATCTTCTGGGCAGCAGCCTCGCGCTGGTCAGCCGTCGAGCGTGCCGCATGCAGCGCAGAGTAGAGCTTGTTGAGGGCATTCATGTAGGCTTGGGCCGAAGCGACGATGATGTCGGTGTTGGCGGCATGGCCGGAAAAGATGCGGTCTTCGTGGCGCAGGCGGATGGTGACTTCCCCAATGGCGTCGATGCCGGCAGTAACCGATTGGACAGAAAACTCGATCAGCTTGTTGGGGATATTGACGATGCGGTTGATGGCCTTGTACACCGCATCCACCGGGCCTGTGCCCACGGCAGCGTCCACCCGCTCTTCTCCTTCCGGGGTTACCAGGCGCACCGTGGCAGTGGGAGCCTCTCGATTGCCACACACCACTTGGACATGCTCCAGGCGGTAGAGTTCGGGCACCGGGCGAGTTTCGTCGTTAACAATCGCTTCCAGATCCAGGTCGGAGATTTCTTTTTTCTTGTCAGCCAGCTCTTTGAAGCGCAAGAAGGCCTTGTTCAGATCCTGCTCCGACAGCTCGAACCCCAGTTCTTTGAGGCGGGTGCGAAAGGCGTTGCGGCCCGAGTGCTTGCCCAACACCAAGGTGCTCGATTGCAGGCCGATGGTCTGGGCATCCATGATCTCATAGGTCTGGCGGTTCTTCAACATGCCGTCCTGGTGGATGCCAGATTCGTGGGCAAAGGCGTTGGAGCCGACGATAGCCTTGTTGGGCTGCACCAACATGCCAGTGAGGTTGGAGACGAGGCGCGAGGTGCGATAGATCTCCTGAGTTTTGATGTGGGTGAGGGGCTTCTCGGAGTCCACCGGCAGGCCGAAGTAGGGGTTGAAGTAGCTGCGCCGCACATGCAGGGCCATCACCAACTCTTCCAGGGCTGTGTTGCCGGCCCGCTCACCAATGCCGTTGACCGTCACTTCCACCTGACGGGCGCCCTGCTTAATCGCTTCCAAGAAGTTGGCCACCGAGACGCCCAGATCGTCGTGGCCGTGCACAGAGAGGATCGCTTGCTTGATGTTGGGCACGTTCTCGCGGATGCCCTTGATCAGTTGGCCGAACTCCTCCGGCATGACGTAGCCGACGGTATCGGGGATGTTGATGGTTTTGGCACCCGCCCGAATGGCCGCCTCGATGACCTGGTATAGGAACTCTGGGTCAGAGCGGGTGGCGTCCATCATGGAGAACTCCACATCGTCCACGAAGGACTTGGCGTAGGCCACCATCTCTTCGGCAATTTGCAGCACCTCAGCGCGGGTTTTGCGCAACTGATACTTCAGGTGAATGTCGGAGGTGGAGATGAAGGTGTGGATGCGGGGCTTGGCAGCGGGCTTTAGGGCTGCAGCGGCTGCCTCAATGTCCGGCTTGAGGGCGCGGGCCAGGCTGCAAATCACGGGGCCATCGGGCGTTCCCACCTGCTCGGCCACTTTCTGCACAGCCTCGAAGTCACCGGGGCTGGCATAGGCAAACCCCGCTTCGATGATATCGACGCCCAGCCGGGCCAACTGCCGGGCAATGGCCAGCTTTTCTTCGGTGTTGAGGGTGGCGCCGGGGCACTGCTCCCCGTCTCGCAGGGTGGTGTCGAAAATGAGTACATGATCCAAAGCTTGGCCATCAAACCCGGCGACCGCGGCAGCATCCATAACGGTTACTGGGATAACGAAACACTACCTCATTATTCTGACATTAACTGGGACATTAACTGGCAGGGGTTCTAGCCTTGTTTGGGGAAGATTTGGGTGGGCTCTGTTGAGACGTCATTGGGCTTGGGTCTTGCAACCTTTCCCCTGGGATCCCCAGCGGCGGCAGGAGATGGGGGAAGGCAGATCCCGAAGGCGCAGGCGAGCAGTTGTTTATACTCTTTCTCATCCCTGAGAGGGCGTTCCCAGCGGCCTTCTGGGGTGGTCTCGATCCACTTAAAAGAGCCATTGGCGCGGGCGGTGAGGGTGACCCGTCCGGTCGGAGTGGCCAGGGTGCAAAGGCGCAGCCGGGTAAACATCGATTCTGGCGAAGTTTGGTGAAAGTGGCACATGGGCTCGAACTCCTGCAGGGAGCGTGGGATCCGATCCAGAAGAAACAGAGTTTTCCAGGTGTGATCCGGCTGTTCCTGCTGAACGAGCCAATACCGACGAGCGGTGGGATCCCCTGGCCAAGGGGTGAGGCGGTAGCGTCCTTCAGCCTGGGCCTGAACCCCAGGATCCCCCAGCCGCAACGGCTCGCGAAAGGCCTCCCCATACCCCACATCTGCCAGCCAGGCTTCATCGCCGATGTTCACCTGCACAGCCAAGTGGTCGCACTCAGGTCCAAAGCGGACATCGGACTCCGTCGGAGTAGCGCGAACGGCGCGGCTCACCTGTCCTGAGAGTAGGTGTACCGAAAACCCCATTCCCTGCAAGGCAGCGGCCAGCAGGCTGTTCAGCTCAAAGCAAAAGCCGCCCCGCCGCTCTCGGACGATTTTTTGGAACAAGAAATCCCGCTCCAGGCAAATGGCGCGACCCCGATGAATGTCCAGATTTTCAAACGGCACCCACAGCAGGTGGGCTCGGTGGATCTGGCGGAGGGTTTGCAGGGTGGGCTGGGTGGGGCCAACGTAGCCAATCCGATCCAAGTAGGCCCTGATTTGGGAGGGGGTCAGTGGCTCTAGCATCAGCACAGAAACCGTTTGGCTGCAAACTGCAAAGCAAGCTTTTGACCTACCCTAGCCTTGCCCCGGATCCCCGGCCAGAGCTAAAAGAACAGTTCACTGGAATCTGAAAGACGGCATCTTTTCCCCGGAGCCGATTTTTCTGTGGCTGTAGGGATCCCTGATGAGTAGGAGATGGGCAGAGGATTCTGGTGGACGGCCAGGCCCAAGCTTGCCCAAGATGGTTTACAAGACCGTCCAAAGCAGGTGGGAGCGCTACCGATGGCTGCTGCCCAAAATTTGCCCTCCGATGAGCTTTTTCCCATCACGCTGAAGCTCTTTGCCATCTATCAAGAAGTAATCGGACAAACTGAAATGTGCCTGCAGGTGAGCCCTGGTACCACCGTCGGGCAGCTGTGCGATCAACTGATCCAGCGCTACCCCAGCTTGGCTCCTTGGCGCTCCCAAACCCGTTTCGGTCTCAACCTCAATTTTGTAGCTGCCGACACTCCCCTATCGGCGGGAGACGAAGTCGTTCTGATCCCTCCGGTCAGCGGGGGCTGAAAAGGAGCAAAAGGAGAATGCTACGATAGCGGCAAGAAAAAAAGAAGGCGAAGCGTTACATGGCAGAATACACTCGGTCGATTTCCTTTTATGGGCGGGAAATTGACATCAATATTGGGCTGATGGCCCCCCAGGCGGGGTGCGGGGTTTGGCTGACTTCGGGCGAAACCTCGATTTTGGTTACCGCCACACGGCAGCCAGGCCGGCCTGGCGTTGATTTTATGCCCCTGTTGGTGGATTACGAAGAGCGCCTCTACGCAGCGGGGCGGATCCCAGGGGGATATCTGCGGCGAGAAGGCCGGCCACCGGAACGGGCCACTTTGATCTCTCGCTTAATAGACCGACCCATTCGTCCGTTGTTCCCGGAATGGCTGCGGGATGATGTGCAGGTGGTGGCCACCACCCTCTCTGTAGATGATACGGTGCCGCCCGATGTGTTGTGTATTTTGGGAGCCTCGTTGGCCATTCACGGTGCTCGCATCCCCTTCAACGGCCCGGTGGCGGCGGTGCGGGTGGGCTTGGTCAAGGATGAATTTATCCTCAACCCCACCTATGCCGAAATTGAGGTGGGCGATCTGGATCTGGTGGTGGCCGGCTGTGCCGATGGCGTGATCATGGTGGAAGCCGGGGCCAACCAACTGCCGGAAAAGGATGTGGTGGAGGCCATCGAGTTTGGTTTTGAGGCCATCCAGGAGCTGCTCAAAGCCCAACAGCAAGTCCTGGCGGATCTCAACATCACCCCGGTAGAGCTGCCCCCTCCCCCCAAAAACGAGGAGCTGATTGCCTTTGTAGAAGAGCAGGCTCAGGAGGGCATTCGCTCCATTCTCAGGCAGTTTTTGGACAAGACCAGCCGGGAACAGCAACTGGAGGAGCTCAAGGCCAAGCTGGAGGCCCAAATCCAGGAACGGCCAGAGGGGGATCCCTTGCGGCTCTATCTTCTGGAAAACCCCAAAGAGTTGGACAACCAGTTCAAGGCTCTGCTCAAGAAGCTGATGCGCCAGCAAATCCTGCAAGAGGGGGTGCGGGTGGATGGACGCAAGCTGGACGAGGTGCGACCGGTCTCTTGCCGGGTGGGTTTGATCCCAAGGGTTCACGGCAGTGCCTTGTTCAATCGCGGCCTCACCCAAGTCCTTTCCATCACTACCCTCGGCACCCCCGGCGATGCCCAGGAGCTGGACGACTTGCACCCGGTGGATGAGAAGCGCTACATGCACCACTACAATTTTCCGGGCTTTTCGGTGGGAGAAACGCGGCCTTCACGCTCGCCGGGACGGCGGGAGATCGGTCATGGGGCGCTGGCGGAGCGGGCCTTGGTGCCGGTGCTGCCCAAGGAAGAGGAGTTTCCCTACGTGGTGAGGGTGGTGTCGGAAGTGCTCTCCTCCAATGGTTCCACCTCGATGGGATCCGTCTGTGGCTCTACCCTTTCTCTGATGGATGCCGGGGTGCCGATCAAAGCGCCGGTCAGCGGGGTGGCCATGGGCCTTATTAAGGAGGGGGATGAGGTGCGCATCCTCACCGACATCCAGGGGATCGAGGACTTTCTGGGGGACATGGACTTCAAGGTGGCCGGTACGCGGGCGGGGATCACTGCTTTGCAAATGGACATGAAAATCACCGGCATCACCGTTGACGTGGTGGAGCAGGCCATTCGGCAAGCCAAGGCCGGGCGCGAGTTCATCCTCGACAAGATGCTGGAGACCATTGCCGCCCCTCGACCCCAGTTGGCCAAAACAGCTCCCCGTCTGCTCACGTTCAAGGTGGATCCCGAGGATATCGGCAAGATTATCGGCCCTGGCGGCAAGACGGTGCGCGGCATCACCGAAGCGACGGGGGCCAAGGTGGACATCAGCGACGATGGCACGATCACCGTGTCTTCCTCGGTGGGGGGGCAAGCCGAAGCCGCTCGGGAGATGATCGAAAATCTAGTGCGGCGGGTGGAAGAGGGGCAGGTGTATTTGGGCAAGGTGACCCGCATCATCCCCATCGGCGCTTTTGTGGAGTTTTTGCCCGGCAAAGAAGGCATGATCCACATTTCGCAACTGGCGGAGTACCGCGTCGGCAGGGTGGAAGATGAGGTGGCTGTGGAGGATGAGGTGGTGGTCAAGGTGCGCAGCATCGATCACAAAGGCCGCATCAACCTCACTCGCCTCGGCATTAGCCCTGAGGAAGCAGCGCGGGTGCGCAACCATCACCACTGAGGCTGCGGTTTTCCCCCAGCAACGGGGGCCTCGGCAGCTGCCAGAATGGCAACTAGCTCCGCGTCTGCAGTGCCGTTCGCGTCGGGGTTGCGGAGCACTTTGCAGTATGCCGGATTCTATCCCCCACTTGCTCGCTGGCCAAAGCCCTACTTCTCCGGCTCGACCATCCCCCTCCCGGCGGCGGCTGGGCTGGGCGTTGGCTTGGGGCTTGGGTTGGGCTGCTCTGCTCAACCTTTCTGCTCAGCATCCTTTGTTGGTGCGGATGGAGAGCGACGCCCAGGAGTGGCTGTACGCTTGGCGTGGCCCTCAGCAGCCTTCTCCCGAGGTGGTGATCGTCGGCATTGATGGTCGTATAGGACTCGATCGCGACAGCGGTGCGGAGCACGTTCCCGCTAACGGGAACAGCGGACAGGGGGAAAGCAATGGCCGCACCAGTGGTGCAGAGCACCTTGGCCAAAAGGTTGACTTTCTTCTGGAACGGGCCAACTACGCCGGCCTGACCTTGCGTCTATTGGAAGAAGCCAAGGCCAGGGTGGTGGTGCTGAACCTGCCCAGCAGCTTTGTGGTGCCGCAAAACCTGGGCAACGAGAACTTAGATGCCCCTCTACGTCAGGTGGTACAGCGCTACCCAGATCGCTTGGTCCTGGCCACCCGCAGCAGCGAGAGCTTTGGCCGCTCCGAGATTAACATCTACAACCATTTTCTGCCCTTCTCTTCTCTGCGGCTGGAGTACTTGGTGCCGCCAGAACATGTGCAGGGGGTGGTGCAATATCGGGTGGATAGGGCCGGGATCCTGCGCCAGGCCCAGTTGCGGGGGCTCTACCTGCGCCGCGACAGCCAAGAGGAGCAGATGTTCGCCTCGGTCGAGGCTCTGGCTTTTGCCAAATACGACCCGGAGCGGGCCAGCCGCTGGTTTCGAGAACGGGGTTTGCAGCCGATTCAATTCAACCCCCTCGGCTCCCAGCACGGGATCCCCATCATCCCCATCGAACGGGTTTGCCCTCCAGCTGTTCTCCAGGCAGGATCCGGGTCTGTTGCCCCGATGATCAACCCCAGCCAAGCCTGCCGCGGCCAAGAAGGGATCCCTCCCCTCGATCCCGAAGTTGCCGACCAATTGCGGGACAAAATTGTCCTGGTGGGTTTTGTGGGCGGCTACCCCGAAACCTTCCCAGTGCGGACTGCGGATGGATCCCAGATTGCGGCGGTGGAGTTGCAGGCGCAAATCCTCTCCAGCCTGCTCACCGGAGAGGTCTACCAATCTGTGCCAGAGGGGGTGGCGGCTGCGGTGGTTTTGCTGCTGGGAGTGGGAACGGGACTGCTCTTGGTGCTTTATCGTCCCCCCCTACGTTCGCGTCAGCGGTGCGGAGCACTTTTGAGCCCTTGGGGCTGGAAGCAACAGCAGTTTCTCCTGCGACCCATGGTAGGGCTTGCCGTTTACGAAGGGTGGGCTGTGGCCCAGTTTCTACTGGGGCGTTGGGTTTGGCCTCTCGTCTTGCCGGCCCTGGTCAGTGGGCTAACGGGGGTGAGCCTGCTGCTCACTTTGGTCATTGTGGAGAATCAAGAACGGCTCTTGGCCCAACAGCAGGAATTGGAGCGCCTGCGCCGAGCCGAACAGGAGGCCGCCATTGACCAGGCTCGCAAGCTGCTCTACCGAGTAGCCACCGACATTCACGATCGCGAGCTGCAGGAGCTGAAGGTGGTGATGGACAACTTGGAGAGCTTGCAATGGCAGCAGCACCAGGGAAAAGCTCCCGATCCCACCGTCTACGACCACCTGCTCGAGCAACTGGAGAGGATCGGACGCGGGATCCGGAATCAGCTCAACGATGTGCGCACCCTAGCCGCCAAGCTGCGCATCTCCCCCAGCTTGCGAGAGGGGTTGCATCGCGGCATCGAGATCTATCTGGACGAGCTGATCCAAGCGGGCAGCCTGACGCTGTCTGTGGAGCGCCAACTGCAACCTCTGCAGGAGCCCAACACCGGCGAGTGGTTTGATCAGCGAGAAGACATCTTGCGCTTCTTGCGAGAGGCCATCGGCAATGTCATCGCCCACGTGCAACCCCCCAAAGGCAATGCTTCCTTTGTCAGAGTGTCGCTGGCCCAAACGAATCGCCACTGCTGCCTTTCTGTGGTCAATGACGGCATCGAGTACGCTCCCGGCCTCAGCGGCGGCTACGGCAGCAAGGCCATGAACACCATCGCCCGCTATCTACCCAAGGGATCCTGGCATCGCACCCGCACCCCAGAAGGCCATACCCATGTCGAGCTGCACTGGGAGATGCCGCTCTGAAAGACCTACACAGCACTGAACAGAACAGATTTTTGCTCAGCGCTGTTGCTTTCTTCCTGCTTCAGCAACCCTTGACTAGCGGTAGGTTTTAGACCTACCACCCCGCCAGAGGAGTCTCCACAGGCGTTAGCTTGTCGGGGTGTGGGGTTAGCTAAGCCCCGCACTGTACCCGTAGCGTCAGTGTCGGGATACAGATACCCCCACATGGTGTATGGTGAGAGTAGTTGCACAAAACGGCTTTTGCCGGAATCTGGTGCAGCTACGCGGTGGGACATCCCGTGTCTGCTCGCAGAGGGTTCTTGCGTAGGCTCCCCAATGAAGCGAGAAGCCCACACTGTACCCGTAGGGTCAGTGATGGGAGTATGTCACTTCCCCCAGAGCTTGGGGTACATTTCAAACGGTAGCTGGGGTCTAGAAACATAAACCTAACCACCCGCTCCCTGCACACTCGCACAACTGCCTAGCGTTTGCACATCAGGTTGTAGAGAATTGTGCAGCAAAGTGAGGACTCCGTCCCACTATCGCGAACAGTCAATCGGCGATTAGAGACAGCCCTCTTCCTAGGAAGCGTTCTTTGGCTTATCGGCCCAGGGATTGCAGCCAGCCGAGCAGGGTGGTACCGGACAGAGCTTCAAACAGGATCAGGGCAACAAAGCCGATCATTGCCAAACGCCCGTTCAAGCGCTCTGCATATTCGGTGAAGCCCACGCGGGGGGTGCTGTCCACATACATTTCCGGCTCGATGGCGTAGTTGTTCAGCCGACCACCTTCTTCGACGACAACGGAGCGATATCGGGTCATAGGGTTCTCCTTGTGCTTTCTTCACCAGCGTAGCTCGCTTTGCATAGGATTGTAAAGTTTTATTTACAACGTTGTTGACGCCCAATGTTCCGAGCTGCCGGGCAGAGTTCAACCAGGCCAGGAACAGCCTGTAAGCAGGGTTGTGGCTCTTGTCCCAGTACAGGGGAGCTGATAATAGCAAGGGGACTGGAGGACAACCATGTCGGTGCTGGAACAGTTAAATATGCTGCTGGATGGCCAGCCGGTGGCCAGCTTGGCGGTGCTGGAGCAGGGATCCCCGGCGGTGTCGTTGGTGCCTTTTGTGGTGCAGCGGGATCCCTTGCGCTTTGCCATTGTCATCAGCGATCTTTCTGGCCACACCCAGGCTTTGCGGGCAGATCCCCGTGCCAGCCTGCTCATCCACGAGCCGCCCACCCCAGGGGATCCCCGCAGTAACCATGCCCTGTCGCGGGTGATGGTGAGCGGAGAAGCCCAGTTTCTCAGCCGCGAGGAGGCGCAGGCGCAGGGGTTTGAAGCCCTCTACCGCGCCAAGTACGAGATTGCCGAGATGATCCTGGGCTTGGCGGATTTTCACTTCTGTCAGATCATCCCCAAAGCTGGCAGCTTCATCCAGGGGTTTGGCCAGGCATTCCGGCTGAGCGGCCCCAACCTGGATCGACTGGAGCACCTCGGTCGGGCGTAGGTACGAGGATTCCAAGGGCAGCCCATGCCATTCCCCAGCACGGGGAAGCTCCTGCTGCGCCACTTCCTAGCTCTCCTCTTGCAGGGGGGGTGAGGGGATCCCGGCGGAACGAACTCCTTTTTCAGGTTTTTTGGTGGGATCCCGGATCCAATCCAAAAGCAGCGGGTTGACCAGCTCGGGGGCTTCATCCTGGGGGCAATGGCCAACCCCCGGCAACGGGATGAACCCCACCACGCAAGGAAACTGTGCCAGGGCCCGCCCCAGAGCAATGGGTTCCCAGGGATCCGCTTCCCCCCACAAGATCAAGACGGGACAGGTGAGCTGAGGCAAGAGATCTTCAGCCAAAGGCCCCTGAGAATAGCGCACAAAGGCCAAAAAGACCTCTGCCGCCCCCGGCTCCAAAGCGGGTTTGAGCAAAAGCTGGATCAGCTCCTCGGTAACCGCTTCTTTGCGCCCGTAGGCTTGGAGGAGGATATTGCGAATGGCCCTAGCCTGGGCCACCTGAGCAAAGAAGAAACGACCAAAGGGGGGCCACCCCAGCAGGGATTGCAGCAAAGGGGTAAACTGGCGGCGCAGCCAGGAGACCTGGCCCCGTTTCCGCTCGTGCAATAGCCGCAGCGAGGGATCCAACATCGCTACCCCTAAAACCTGGGCTGGATCCAGAACCGCCGCCTGCAAAGCCACGATGCCCCCAATCGAGTTGCCCACCAGATAGACTGGCTGGCCCACCACCTCTCGGACAAAATCGGCCACCAGGGATCCCCAGGTCTCGAAGGTGTAGGGCAAAGGGGATCCCGGCAGGGGCTTGGCGGATCCCCCAAACCCCAACAAATCAATCGCATACACCTGACAGTGCTGCCCCAGCTCCGGCAAATTTTTCCGCCAATGGTCGCTGCTGGCCCCGAAGCCATGGATGAGCAACACGGCTGGGCCTGCGGATCCCGACTGTTGGTAGCGAATGGGCTGGTCACGCCAGAGCCAGCGATGCTCTGTGTTCGCGTTAGCGCTGTATGGCAACATTGGGAGTGCAGTTTGGGTTTGCGTCAGCGTTGCGATCGTGACATACTTCTGCACTCATGCTGACGCATAGAGTGCGGGGCTTCTCGGCGGTCTAGCTAACCTGAAATGACTGTGAATCCCACCTCAAGCTTCCGGGAGAAAGTGGGCAATACTGGCAGTTGAGGGGTTTGCGGTAGGTCGGCTTTGATTTGGCTGGTTGGCCTCAGCTTGTTTGGCAGCGCTTTTTGCCTCTTTTGGGGACAGTTGCTGCTGGGCAAGTTGCTGTTGCCGCTGTGGGGGGGATCCCCCCTGGTGTGGAATACCTGCCTGGCCTTTTTTCAGGCCACCCTGCTGCTGGGCTACCTGTGGGCAGACCGGCTGGGGCGCGGGCTCAATCCCAGGATGGGGGTGCTAATCCACGGGATCCTGTTGCTGGCCGGTCTGAGGCTTTTGCCCTTTCAATTGGGGATCCCCGGCCAACCGAAAGAAGTGTGGCCCCCTCTCGCTCTGTTGGCAGACTTGACTTTGGGAGCTGGAGTGCCGCTGTTTCTCCTGTCGGCGACGACGCCGTTGCTGCAACGGGGGTTGGCAGCAAGAGGGGGCGCGGAACAACAGGGGATCCCGGATCCCTACTTTCTCTATGTGGCCAGCAATGCCGGCAGCTTGGGCGGGCTGCTGGGGTACCCGCTGTTGTTGGAGCCCCGCCTGTCTTTGGCTGGGCAAACTCACCTGTGGACGGGATCCTACGCGCTGGTGGCAGCCCTGGTGCTGCTAAGCGGGGTGGGTCTGCTGCTCAGTCGCAACAGCGTTGCGGAGCAACAAGAACGCGGGGCAGATTCCCAGGGATCCGGCGCTGCTCCGGGGGATTTGACTGTTTCCTGGCGAGAGCGTTGGCGCTGGGCGGGTCTGGCTTTTTTGCCGGCGGGCCTGTTGGTGGCGGTCACCACCTTGTTGACCACCGATGTGGCGGCAGTGCCCCTGTTGTGGGCCATTCCTCTGGGGATCTATCTGCTGACACTCATGCTGGCTTTCGGGGGGATCCACCCCAATGAGTGGGTTTTGGGAACAACAGCTCTTCTGGCCTGCGGGGCGGTGGGGGTACAGGTCTTGGGCTGGGTGAGGCCCGGTTTTTTGCTTCTGCCGCTGCATCTGATCACCTTTGGGCTGGTGAGCTGGGGCTGCCACAGCCGGTTAGCTTGCCGTCGCCCGCCGGTGAAGCAGTTGACGCAGTTTTACCTGTGGCTGGCTTTGGGGGGGAGTTTGGGGGGAATGTTCTCTGCCCTCTTGGCACCGCAGGTGTTCGAGACGGTGCTGGAATATCCCCTGTTGCTGGGGATGTCGCTGGCCGTGCTGGGGGCGCAGGGGGGGCGGGTGGGCCTGTGGCTGGGGCTGGGGCTGCTCCTGCCTTTGCTGCTGTTGCACTTTCAACCGCAGGCGTTGCTGCAGGTGGGCGCTGGGGTGGGTTTGGCGTTGGGCTGGGCGGTGCTGGCGCTGTTGGTGTCAGGGGAGAGCCGTTCACAGCAGCAGAGCGGAGCCCCTGGCTGGCAGGCCAAGGTCGGTTGGGTGGGAGCAATGGCGGGGTTGGTTGTGCTGCTGGGGCAACCCTGGCTGCAGCCGGGACTGCAGGTGATCCACAGCGAGCGCAGCGCCTTCGGCCTCAACCGGATCGTGGAATACCAAACTGAGCAGGGATCCTTCCGCAGCCTTCTGCACGGCACCACTCTACACGGCAGCCAAAACTTGGATCCGGAAAAAGCGCTGGAGCCGCTGACCTATTTCGCTCGGCCTGGGCCCGTTGGGCAGGTGTTTGCGGCGTTCAGAGCCCAGACTGTGGATCCCACGCCCGCCATTGCGGTGTTGGGGCTGGGGATCGGCACGTTGGCCGCCTATGCCGAGCCAGGGGATGAGTGGACGTTTTTCGAGTTGGATCCCACCGTGGTCGATTGGGCGAGCCGCTATTTTTCCTATCTCCGGTGGGCCCAGACGCGGGCGCGGGTGCAGGTCATCCTCGGTGATGCCCGGCTCAGCCTCAAGGGGATCCCAGAGGGCAGCTATGACCTGATGGTGATGGACGCCTTCAGCTCTGACGCAGTGCCGGTGCATTTGCTCACGCAAGAGGCTTTGGCCCTCTACCTGAGCAAGCTCAAGCCCCACGGCTGGCTGCTCTTCAACATCACCAACCGCCACCTCGACCTGGCCCCGCTGTTGGCTGGCCTGGTCGGATCCCTGCAGCTTCACGCTTGGCACCAAGACCACCGGGATCTCTCCCCTGAGCAACGCCAGGCGGGGCTGGCTCCTTCCCATTGGGTGCTGTTATCGCCGCGCGACGCTTCGACGACCGCCTCAGCAGGGCGGAGCCCTTTGGCCCAAAACTCTGGAGTCCTGCAGGAACTGGATCCCTGGCAGCCCCTTTTGCCCCAGGCCGGGGATCCCGTCTGGCGGGATGACTTTTCCAACCTGCTGCAGGTGATCCGTTGGCCCCGGATCCCTTTGCTAAAGGGTATCCAGATCCCCAGTTTTGGATAGGAATCCGGCTGTTATCGCTTATGCAACGCTTCGGCGAATGCATTAGGGTTGGGGAGCAGAAAAGTTAAAGAAATCTTTACAACTCGGAGTTGGTATGAGTTATGATTGTTTGCAACGTAACTAATGTCTGCTCAGGAACCCGGCTCATGTCTCCTCTGCAAGCCCTTACTGTCGATCCTCAAACCACCATGGCTGAAGCCTCTGAGGCCCGTTTCGTGGCAATCGGGGGCAGCCTGCGGCCCAATTCCTTAACGTACCAGGCGCTGGAGGTGGCGCGGCGCGAGTTTGAGAAGTTGGGGATCCCGTTGCACATCCTCGATCTGCGGCAGATGAAGTTGCCCTTTGTGGATGGCTCGGAGTCCTATGCGGATTATCCCGATGTGGCAGTCCTAAGAGCAACCATGAAGCGGGCGGATGGGATCATCCTAGCCAGCCCGGAGTACCACGGCGGCATCAGCGGCAGCCTGAAAAATGCACTGGATCTGTTGAGTTTTGAGCAACTGGAGGGCAAGGTCTTTGGGTTAATCAGCGTTTTGGGCGGCGAGAGCAACAGCAATACCCTGAACCAGATGCGCTTGATTGTGCGTTGGGTGCATGGCTGGGTGATCCCCGAGCAGATCGCCATCGGTCGGGCTTGGAGCGCTTTTGACGAGCAAGGCAATCTCAAAGACGAGAAGCTACAACAGCGCTTTCAACACTTTGTCCAGAGCTTGGTGACCCATACTCACAAGCTGCGCGGGATCCCAGTGGTGAAGCCTTCCTGAAATTACAGTCATTCCAAACTAGATTGAGACACTCTCCAAGCGTTCCGCGACCAACCCCAGGGAAGTTAGGAAGCCATGAAGGACGGCTGCAGACAGACTACACTGGGGCTGGGTGAGAGATGAAAACCAAATCTTTCACTGCGTCGAGGATGGGGCCCGACGTCGAGAATCCCTGCCCCTTGGGGCGGAGAGTATGCCAAAGTTGTTCCAAACAGCAACAAGTCCGGGCTCTCTTCTTCTCACCTGTTGCCTCAGCGTTGCCCAGCAACAAATAAGGCTCAGATCCGACGGAGATCTGGCTGAGAGGGCATTGACTTGCAGAGGAACCCGCAGAATAGCTCCACACAGGTATGGTTCAGTCTGTTCCCCCTCATTCCGATAGAGCTGGGCCAATATCTCCCCTGGTGGCCCTGCAAGCAACCTTGCAGCAGATGCGGGAGCAGAGCGATGCCAACACCCTCGTTCAGCTCACGCTGGAGTATGTCAAGGCGGCGTTTGGGGCGCCGCTGATCTGGCTGGCCTTTTACGACTATCCAAATCACCAGTTGGTGGGTCAGGGGGGAGTGACCCTTCTTGAGGATCAAACCCTACTGCGGGCGGTGCATCCTCTACAGCCGGGGGAGATCCTGGAGCAGGTGGTGATCGAGCAGCGACCGATCAGCCTGCCCGACCTCTCTCAGGAGCCGCGCATGGGCATTTGGCAGCGGGAGGCCAGGCGACTGGGCGGGATCCAGGGCTGTTTCATTTATCCCTTCTCGGCCTACGGCCCGCTGTCGCGAACGGCAGTAGGACGGCGGCGCTGCTTGGGGATCCTGATGCTGGGATCCCAAATGTGGGGGGTTACCACCCATGAGGACGAAAAGGCTCTCTTGGGAATTTTGCTGGGGCAGTTGGCAGCCTCTCTGCAGGAGTTGGAAAACGCTTGGCAGCAGCAGACCGAAAAGCGCCTTGAGGATCCACTCCTGAGGTTGGGAACGGCGATGCGCCAGGTGGGATCCCTGCAGGAACGGGTCAGCCTGGTGAGGCAGGAGTTACAGTCTTTTCTGGGCGCTGTCCACATTCAGGTGTATTGGCACGAGCGCAGCCAGGGGCAGTTCGTCCCCCATGGAAGCGCCCCCAAAGCTGTTGGCAACAGCGGGGGGACGGAGTCCTCTCAGCCCCCTGTTCCCAAAGGGGCTAAAGTCGGAGCAGGGCCAACAGGGGAGGTCAGCCTTTCGCTGCGGGAATTGGGGGACATGTACTACACCCTCGCCGATGGCCAGGTGGTGGTGGGCGGCACAGGGACGACTCGCTCTGAGGTTCCCCCCAAGCTGATGCAGCAGTTGCGGGCCCAGGCCGTTTTGGCGGCCCCGATTTTGCTGGAAAAGGATCTGCTGGGGTTCATCTGGGTGCAATCGGATGTGCCCCGTACCTGGCAAGCCGCTGAGCGACAGTTGGTAGCTGCTGCCGCCAATGGGTTGGCCTTGGCTGCCCCCCTAGAAAATCTGGATCGCCGCATTCGCCAGTTGGCCGATGACCAAGAGTTTGTGCAACAGGTGGGCCGCTCGCTTTACAACCCGGCGGAGCTGCAACAGGCTCTCCAGCAAGCCGTTGTCGGCCTGGCCCAGCGCCTGAAAGTCGGTGCAGTGGCCGTGTTGACGGTGGATCCCGACAGCCCCATCCCCCGCCTCTTCTACGAGTACCGCAGGGAAGGCAAGCAGACTTTGCCACAGCAGCTCAGCCCTCTGAGCGACCAGGACTGGCAGGATCTCATGCGCAGCGAGGTGGTCGTGGCAGAAAACTACGACCAAGATCTGCGCCTGCTCTCTTGGCGGCAGGAACTGGCAGGGGTTCGTTCCTTGATGCTGACCCACACCGGGGTCGGCGGTACCGCCACCACACCTGTGGAAGGGCTGCTCTTGGTGTTGCATCCCCAGCTACGGACCTGGAGCCGGGAAGAGCGGCAACTGCTGCGGGGGATCGCCCAACAGGTGGGGGTGATCCTGCGGCAAATTCGGTCAGAACAACGCCGGCAACGACAAGAGCAGTTGCTCAAGGGCCTGATCACCACTTGTTTAACCTTGCAAAACTCGGCCACCTTGTCAGATCTGTACACCACCACCGTCCGACAGACGGCCCAATTGCTGGGGATCCCTCTGGCGCTGGTGGTCAGTTGGCAGCCGGGGGAAAGCCGGGCTCAGCTCCAGGGGCCTTTTACTACCGCTGCCGGGACGGAGACCGGCTCCACCGAGATCGACCTGCAAGATCCCCTACTGGCCTACGCGCTGCAGTCGGCAGAACCTCTGCCGCTCACCCAGGAGCAGATCCCCCCTGCCAGCCGCACTTGGCTCAGTCGCGTCAGCGGTGCGGAGCACTTTGCTGCCGGCCTGGGATCCTGGCTGCTGGTGGCGCTGGGGGAGACAAACTCCTCGCAGGCGGGAGCTTTGGGAGTTTTGATCTTGGGGGCAGAAGCGGGCAAGGTTTGGGATCCCGACGAGCGGGCGGCTGTGATGTTGATCGCCCAGACCTGCGGCTGGACGGTGCGGCGCTTGCTCTGGATGCAAACTTTGCAAGAGCAGCAGGAGGTGCTCAGGGAGTTGAACTGGTACAAACACCGCCGCCTGATGGACATGCAGAATGCCCTTCTGGACAGCCTGCGCCGCCTGGGTCAGGTGCCGGAGATTCCCGGAGACGAAGCCACCCGCTGGCAAAAGGTGGTGGAGATCGGCAGAGGGCTGCGGGATCTGACCGTCTCCACAGGGCCGTTGTTGCAGTCGGAAACTTGGCAGGTGCAGCCGCAGTCGCGGTCGGTGCCCTTGGCAACCTTGGTGCGCAAAAGCCTACGCCGAGTGGAGGCCCTGACCCAAAAACGCAAGCTGTGGCCGCGGGCCCATGGGGACATGAGCATTGCCGTCCAGGGGGATCCCGAACGACTGGAGATGGTGCTCTGGGAGGTGTTGACAGCCGCTATTTTGCGCAGCCCGGAAGGGGGGCGGCTGGATCTGTGGAGCCAAGCCAGCGTTCGCGATAGCGATGCGGAGCCCTTTGGCTATGCAGAGCTGCTGGTGGTGGATCAGGGCAGCTTCGACCCTCACCTGATGGCCGCCCTTCAGTTGGATCCGAACCAGGTGATCTACGCGGATCCTCTGCTCAAGTCGCCTCTATCGGTAAGTCCTGGTCTGGAACTCAGCCTGTGTCAACGGGTGGTGCAGCGGATGGGGGGCCAGCTCTCCTTTTACCTCTCTTCCGATGGGCGTTGTGTCTCTCGGCTGCTCCTGCCGATGGGCAGCGACGAGCCCCATCCCCCTGGGTAGGAAAAAGCTGTGTTGCCGGTCACCTTAGGGGGACAAGGTTCTGAGCAGCCAAAACAGGGGCAGTAGAGCCAGTAGGCCGCGATCCAGCCGCCGCAGTTGTAGGCGGTGCCAGCGCAGGGGATGGTCTGGGCCGGTCAGCCCACGGGCCTGCATTGCCATAGCCGTCTGTTCGGCACGCAGGAGCAAGTTTTCAAAAAAGCGCTCCACCAAGGCCAGCAGGGTTTGCATCCCGCCCCGGAAACTTAGGGATCCCCAGCGCACATCCCGAGTTCGCACCGCCCGCGCCAAGTTTTGCACCTCTTCCATCACCAAAGGCAGAAAGCGCAGCGCCAAGGTGAGGGTGAGAATTACTTCGGCAATCGGCCATCTCCAACGCTTGAGAGGCTGCAACCATTGGCCGATCCCCTCGGCAATTTCTTCGGGGGCCGTGGTCAACAGAAACAAATGGGTAGCGTAGAGCAACGTAAAAATGAGGGTGCCCAGCCGCAGCGCCACCGATAGAGAACGGCGGGAGACCTGAAAGGTTCGCCCCAACAGGGAAAATTGAACAAGGCGGTAGCGGTAAGGGGTTTGCCAAGCACGGGTTTGCTCCCGCCAGGCACGGTCTGGGGATCCCTGTTCTACAGCCAAGTCGAAGTGCCCTGCACCGCTAACGGGAATCAGCCCATAGCCCACCACCTGCATATCCTGCCGTTGCGGTTGGGGAAAAACCCCCAATCCATCCGGCGCCAAGCTGGTGATCCCAAAGGTGAGCAGGCTCAGGGCCAGCACCAGGGAGAGTTGGCCTGACCAAACCCGGCGCGGCAGACGGGCCGCCACAGTTAGCAGCAGAAGAGCCACCACCACGGCCAAGCGCCAACCATTGCCGGCCAAAATGGGGCTGAGGAGAAAGCTGAGCAGCCAGGCCAGCTTAACCCGCGGATCCAGGCAATGTAGCCAGGTGCGAGGCTCTTCCAGATAAATCCCCAGCGGGGCATTGCGCAGAATATCCACAACAGTTGAGAAGGAAGCAGACTATACCCCTTAAAAGGGCGGGACCGAGAACTCCGTCCCCGTAGCGCGGTCGCAGCAGCGTTGCGGAGCAATAACAGCTGGCAGCAAGGGAGAGCTAGAGCCGTTCCACCAGACGGGTAGAGCCCGACTGGGCGGCGACCCATCCCCCGGGCGCGCCATCTCGCTCAATGCGCAGCCAGACGGGCACCTGTCCCTCCCCAGCCTGCACCTCCACCACCCGCAGCAGGGCTTGGCGTGGGGCTGTCCCGACAATGGCTCCTGTCAGGCTGGGTTGCTGGCGAATGTTGAGGCCATCGTTGGAGATCACCCGCACCTGTTGTACTCCTTGCCACTCCGCCAGAGGGCCAGTTAGCTCAGGCGGGGGAGTGAGTTCCGTCTGGCCGGGATTGTCGTTCGCGGAGGCGTCGCGTAGCGATATGTCAACCGGCGGCTGCTCAATTTGCACCTGGGGTTGCTCCAGCGGTGGTGCCGGCGGCGGCGTGAAGAGGCCCCGCAACATTTGCCAGATGACCAATAGGGAGAGGATGCCCACACCGACCACCCCGGCCATTCGCGCCAGCGGTGCGGAGCCCAAACGAACGCCAGCGGGAAAGGTAGGACGCTTACGGCCCCCCAAGCGGCTGCGGCGGTAACGCTCCACATCCTGCAAACCGATCGCGCCAGCGGACCTTAGGCTCTGGACTCCGTCCCCCTGAGGGGAACGGTCTTGGGCGCGTTCGCGACAGCGGTGCGGAGCACTAGAACTCTCATCCGCAAGAGCAGAGACGCCCGCCTTGGGGGTGCTCCGGTAGGAGGGCAAATCCGAGAGGCGCGGGGGTTCTGGCACCCCCTGTTGCCAAGGGGCGGGTGGGCGATACAATTCCTGGGTTGGCTCAGGACCCACCACGGCAGGCAAATGAGGTGGGGGATGGGGGGCTTGTTCGCGACAGCGGTGCGGAGCACTGGGAGAGAGCATCCCTGCCGGCGGGTCTTCGCGGCTGGGCATTTCGTCCAGGTAAGCTTGTACTTGGGGGTTGTCGAAGTAGGCTTGCAACGTCACTTGGGCGGCTTCCAGACCGCGGAACTCCGGGAACACCTCCTCCTGAAACCATTTTTCTGTGAAGCGGCACAGACCCGGCAGATGGTCGGGAGAACCGGCGGAGTGTTCTTCGATAAACTGCAAGGCCTCTACTTCTTGGGTGGAGCGCAGATGGGCGAGCGCGTCTTCGGTCTGCCCCAGCAACAGACTACAGATGGCCTGCTCCAGATGCACATCCTGCCGCTGCGCCAGACGAGCCAGGTAGCCGCGAGCACGCCGCACCAGAGCCGGGCGGTTTTCCAGATAACCTGCCGCCAGCAACACCTGCACGGCCAAGTAGGCGGCCACCATCGAGGGGCGCTCAGCCTCCCGCTCGAACAACTCCTGCTGTTCTTTGAGGGTGAGGTGGCGACGTACCCGTTGGATAAAGCGCAGGAAATCTTCGGTGCTGAGGCCAGAGCCATCTTGCCCCATCCCCTCGATGCCGCCCCGTTCGTCCAGCATGGCTTTGAGGAGAGCCAGTCCCTGCTGTCGCTCCCCGTTCCCATCAGCGGTGTGTCTTCCAGCTTGGGCGGGAGCACTTTGGCTGAGGAGTTGCAAAATGCGATAGGGACGCAGCTTGCCCAAATCGATACGGATCTCCGCTTGCATCTGCGGAAAGGCCTGATACTCCTCCAGCTCCGCCAAGCCCGCCTGTAGGGAACGCGCCGCCTCTTCATAGGATCCCTGTTGCCAGGCTTCTCGACCCAGTGTCAGACGAGCGATGGCCCGCGCCAAAATGGCATCGGAACGAGCAGGGTGGCCCTGCTCCAGCATATGTTGAGCCAAGTCCAAGGCAGCTTGGTATTCTCCGGCTTCGCAATACAAGCACAGCACTCCCGGCAAGCGTGTTTCCTCCACCGTTAAGGTGGGATCCGCCGGCATGAGATGTTCGTCGTAGTTTCGCCGTGCCTCAGGGTTAAGCAGCACAGAAGCCGCCTCTTGGATCATCTGGGCGCGAGCTTCCACAGCCTGTGGCGAGAACCCCGACAGCCAGGAGCGCTCGCCCGGCTTGAGATCGATCCGCTCCCGGTATGCCTGCTCAATCTGATGCTCATCTGCCCGTGCCGACAGCATCAAAACCCGATAATAGTCGAGGGGCACCCGCACCGTCATGGTTTTTGTCCGCGCTCTCCGATTCGTGCCAGCGGGACGGAGTCCTTGGACAACTGACCCGCATCGACTTAACTGTAGTCCTTTTCGTGGGTAAAAGGGATCCCCCCTCGGGAATCGCTGCTCCGCCCCTACCAGTTCCAGCTACCCGGCTCTCCTTTGAAAGGGCCTACGACCTTTGAGGTGATCCAACCGCCGTAGAAATCTCCGGGTTGAGGCCGGACTCGTTCTCCACCTACCCGGCACTCCTGCACACGGCCTGGATAAAAGGCAAGGTAGTCGCGGATGGGCAAAAACGCCGGGCTGGGATCCGGATAGCTCCAGGCGGCATCTACGGCTGTTTGGGATCCGACCTGAACTGTCCAGTAGCAGGCAGCCCCTTTGAACTCACAGAAAGAGGTGCGAGAGCTGGGGCGGAGATACTGCAGTCGAACGTCGGTGGGGGGAATGTAGTAGGTGGGCGGGTGGCTGGTTTCCAGGACGCGGTAGCAACGGCGGCTTTGGGCAATGAGCTCGCCATTGAAGAGAACTTCCACCAGTTCTGTGGTGGGCTCCAGACGAGGTGGGCGCGGATAGTCCCAGACAGATTCTTGTCCTGGATGGGGAGAAATCGGTTGGGGAGACATGGGTCAATATCTTCAATATCTAAAGCAGACGGGTGGCCTCTACCAGTTTGGCGTACTGGATCAGCAGCAAAGACTGTTGCTCCGGCAGCGGCTGAATAACCCCCTGCTGCTGCAGACGGCTCAGTACCGCCAGGGCTGTCTCCCGGCTAACCTGGCTGATATCGGCCAAATCCTGGGGGGGAGGGTAGACAATGCGCATCCCCTGGGGGGTCTTCTCGCCAAAAGCTTCCGCCAGTTGCACCAGCGTATGCACCACTCGCAGCGGGGGGCTCTGCTGGTCAAGATCCGCCTGCAAGTTGGCCAGGCGCAGGCGACGGGAGAGGCTGCAGGCCAGCTGGTAACACAGTTGCGGCTCCCGCAACATCAGCGCTTTGAAGGTTGCCGCCGGGATCCCGGCCACCCGCAGCGGGGTTAGGGCCAGCACATCTCGGGAGCGGGGAGCTTCGTCCAGTACCGCCATTTCCCCCACCCAAGCGCCCGGCCCCAGCAAGGCAAGGGTTTTGGTGCTGTCTTGCGCCCGCAAAGCCCGCCGCACCTTAGCCCAGCCGGCGAGGATCAGATAAACTACGCTGCCCCAGGCATCTTGCATGAAGAGGGCCTGTCCCGCCGGGATATCCCGCAGCTTGACCTGGGATCCCAGCCATTGCAAGGACGTCGCCGAAAGTTCGGCCAACATTGGCACCGCCTTGAGCTCGGAGAGGACGGCAACAGGAGCATCGGAAGCCATGGCGGGTCGGACGTTTCACCATACCGCAAGCCCACTGTAGCCCAGTTACCAACTCAAGAGCTATCCTGCAATCCACCACCCCGCCATGTGCGCCAAGATCTAGTGAGGAGGTGGTCTTGCTGTGGAGTCTTGCCGGTATGGCCCTCAGAGCCTCTAGAGCTACCCTGCGGTTGAGGGTGGGGGGAACCCAAACTCTGCCATTTCGTCTGGGCAACAGAGGTTCTGTCTGGGAGGGGATCCCTCCGCTGTTGCTGTTGTTACAACCTATGGATGCCTATGGATGCTGCCCTCAGCGACATCAGTGGCCAGCGCTGGTCCGTCTTGGTGAAGAACGTGCCTGTGCGGCCCGAAAAGCTCGCTGATGTGGATCTGGTGCTGATCTGTCAGCAGGGATCCCAGCCCCATCGGGAGGCTTTTGCCGAGTTGATGCGTCGCCATCAGGCCCATGTGGACAAGGTGCTCTATCATCTTGCCCCGGACTGGCAGGACCGGCATGACTTGGCCCAGGAAGTTTGGATCCGGGCCTACCGCCACCTGAAACGCCTACAGGAGCCGGCGAAATTTCGCAGCTGGCTGGGGCGGATCGCCACCAACCTGTTTTACGACGAGCTGCGCAAGCGCAAACGACAGCAGCAGCCCCTTTCTCTGGATGCGCCGATTCAGATGCGGGATAGCGAGATGGAATGGGAGCTGCCCAGCGAGAGCCCCAGTCCCCATGAGCACCTCGCCACCTGCGAGTTCTACGAGCGATTGCACCAAGCCGTCCGCGACTTGCCGCAGGCCTTTCGCCAGACAATCCTGCTGCGGGAAATTCAGGGAATGGCTTATGAGGAAATTGCCGAGATCACAGGGGTGTCTTTGGGCACTGTTAAGTCTCGCATTGCGCGCGCCCGCGCCCGCCTACAATCCACCCTAAAACCCTACCTTAATGGTGAATGACCATGGTTCGCGGCAACCCCAACCCCGACCCCAGGGATCCCCAGCAAGAGCTGCCGGTGGTGGATGAGCGCTTTGAACAGTTGAGCGCCTACTTGGATGGGGAATTGTCGTCTCAAGAGGCGCGGCAGGTGGAAGATTGGCTGGCCAGCGATCCCCAAGCGCGGCAACTGTACAGCCAACTGGCAGCTTTACAGGCCGGTTTGGCCAACCTCAAGGCCCCCACCTTGGATCCCATCCAGACGGAGCTGTTGATTAGCCGTGTGTTCGATGAGCTGGATCGGAGGCCAATGCTCGACCTGGGCTGGCGGCGACGCAAGGGCACCCCTTGGGGACGGGTGGCAGCGGCTGTAGTGGCCTTGGCAGGGGCGGGCTGGGCGGGATGGCGTTGGTCTCATCCCCAGCCTTTGGTATCGCTGGAAGATCCGCCGGTGCGTGTGGCCATCGTGCCTGCCTCTGCTCGTGTTGCCCAACGCTATCTTTTCGAGCCGGGGCAAAAGCAAGATGCCTACTCGATTTTGTTTGAGGCAATGCCCGACCGTGGATCTCGCCCCGCCAACGCGACCAGGGCCGAGGTGGGCTGGGAATGACCTGAGCAGGCTTGAGAAAGACTGAGGAGCGCAGGGTGGAAAAAGCAGTTCGCTGGGCTTGTGGGCTAGGAGTCTGCCTTTGGCTATGCAGTCTGGGATCCCTGTCGGCCCAGGCAGATCCCAGCAGTAGCCATCTGGCAACGCCGTCCGCGCCGGCGGGACGGAGTCCGAAGCAGTTGCACTCCTCTCCCAGTGGACAGGAGCCTGCCCCCCAACCCACGAACCTGCCTTCACCCGGATCCCGTCTCACCCCTCCGGTGGCTCGCTCTCAACCCCCCGCCCCCGATCAAACAGATCCATTGCTTTTTCCGGATTTCCCCCTCCTCAAGGAGTTGGATCCGTCCCCGCCAAGCTTGGCCGACCTGGGCATCCATTGGGATCGCCTGGCCCTGCTGCCGGATTCCGAGCTGGCAGAGGAAATGGATGTGGAGTTCAGCCGCCGCCTAGCCCGCCTAAACCGGCAAATTGCCGACCAACAAGAGCGCCTCTACCGCCTTTTGCAAACCTGGGACTCCAACGAGGCCGATATCCGCCAAATTCAGGCCCAACTGAGCCAGTTGCGGACAGAACGGGATCGCCTAGCTCTGGAACACCTGTTGATGCTGCGGCAGCTGCAAGAGAACTTCGCCCTACCTCTACCCAATCGCTCTGCTGCCAGCCCTCCCTGAGGAGTCCTTGGGTTCGGGTTATGATCTGAGGGAGGGGCAGACGCAACCACCAACGGAGCTGAGGGATGGCCAAAGTGCCCAGCAACCCAGACATTGAGCAATTGGCCGCTGCCATTGGTAAAGAAGTTTACATCGATGTGGCCCGCTGGCATCTTTACCTGCGCGATGCCCACCTGCATACCCTTTTGGCGGAGCGACTGGCACCCCAGGTGATGGCAGGCAAGGTGGATGAGGACGCCGTCACAGAGATCTTGCAAGGGATCCCGGTGAAAGTGGGGGGTGGGCGCAAAGAATTGCCCCTGGCCGATCTCCTGCCGATGCAAAGCCTGCTTAACCTGCTGGACGTGCTGGAGGAGTTTAGCCGCAAATGGGCTCAATAGAGACCAATAGAGAAAGGTAGAGCGGTGCATCATCAGTCTAAACCTATGCGGCCTGGCCCCTGGCTCAAGCTCGGCAGCCTTATTCCGCTGCTCTGGCTGTTGTCGGCCTGTCAGGGAACCGAGTGGGGAGAACAGCTAGAGCGCGCTGTACGCCCAGTAGGTCTGCCCACAGCCCAACCTGAGCTGCCGGCATCTCCCTCGCCTCAACCTTTGCCGGGATCCATCCCACCCTCTATCTCGATCCCCACTGCTCCCGCCCCCTCTTCACCTCTGCCCAGCCCGGACAGCAGCCGCTTTACAGACTTGGAGCCCGGATCTCTGGTGGCCCGTTCGGTGGGATACCTAGATCGGTTGGGAGTTTTTGCCGATATCCCCGGCAGCGAATTTCAGCCGCAGCGCAGCGTTCGTCGCGGAGAATTTGCCCGTTGGCTGGTGCTGGCCAACAACGCCATCCACGCCGACGAGCCCAGTCGGCAGATCCGCCTGGGATCCCCCTCGGAACGCCCCCTCTTTTTGGATGTGCCGGAAGAGGATCCCAACTTTCGCTACATTCAAGCCCTGGGAGCTGCCGGCATAATTGCCGGAGATGCCAATCGAGAGTTTCGCCCCAACAGCCTGCTGTCCCGGGCGGAGTTAATCCGCATGAAGGTGCCCCTGGACTTACCTCCCGGCCAGATCAAGGGATCCCGAGCAGAGCTGGAGGAGCGCTGGGGGTTTACCGATGCGGCGCAAATTCCTCCTGAGGTTGTTCCTGCTCTGGTAGCGGATCGCAGTCTGGAGAATGCCTCCACCGTGCTGCGCACCTTTGGCCCCATCCGCACCTTCAACCCCTTCGAGCCGGTCAGCCGCGGGGAAGCTGCCATTGCCTTATCGGCTTTTGGGGAACGAACAGCCCAAGACGCCCTACCCCAGCCGCCAGCCCTGCCAGACCCAACCCCTGAGCCTCAGCCTTCTCCCCCTGCCGCAGAACCGCAACAAACGGCCTCTCCTGAGCCGGATCCCACCCCTGCCTCTCCCTCGGATGCCGTTGATGAGCCCCCTGGGCAGACCCGACCCAACCCCCCGGAAGTCGCCCCAGGAGAGGGTAGGATCGTCACGCCGGGTAAGCCCTAACCCTGAAGTGAGCGAGGATCCCATCGGCGTATACTGTCCAGGTTTTATCAGCAGATGGAACACCTCAGAGCTCCAGCAGGGATCCCTGCTACGGCTCTTACAAGGAGCAAAAGGAGCCATAACAATAAAAACTATCCCTAACTCCCTTCGGGAGAGGGGCTGTACAGCGCAGAGGACTTCCGCCCCCATTCCCCAGGCGGCTCTAGCTCTTGACAGTCCCCTGAGCGCCCCTCTGCCGGGGAGAGCCCTTGCCACCTAATAAAATGAGAGAAGCCAACCTTGGAAAACCCGCAGGGATCCCAACTGTGTCCGCCATTGTTCCTGAAATCCGTTCTGCCGATTTGCTGCGCTACACCGTGATTGGGTCGCGGCGGCCCAGCGTGTACTTTTGGGCGGTGGCGCTGACGGGGGGAGGGCTGGGCTTTACCTTGGCTGGCCTTTCCAGCTATCTCCACCGCAATTTGCTCCCCTTTTCCGATCCCGCCAGCCTGGTGTTTATTCCCCAAGGCATTGCCATGCTCTTTTACGGGGTGCTGGGATCCCTGGCGGGACTGTACCAATGGTTGAGTTTGTATTGGAACCTGGGGGGCGGCTACAACGAGTTCGACCGGCGCACGCAGAAGATAACTCTGGTACGGCGAGGCTTTCCGGGCAAAAACCGTGAAGTCCGCCTGGAGTATGACTTTGCCGAGGTGCAGAGCCTGCGGGTGGAGCTGAGAGAGGGGCTTAACCCCCGCCGAGCCATTTACTTGCGGGTGAAAGGACGCGGTGACATCCCCCTCACCGGAGTGGGCCAGCCTCCCCCCCTGATGGAGATCGAAAACCAAGCAGCCGAGATCGCCCGCTTTCTCAACGTCAGCCTAGAGGGCATTTGATTCCCTGCGGTGCCATTGCTTTGACCCCGCCCTGCTGGTCGCTTGAGCGAGACGGAATCCCATCCTTGGGCAACAGTGAAACCATTGAGGGGGATCCAGAACTGTGGAGTCGAATAGAGAGTTGTCGAGATTGTTTTCAATGTAGCGGGATCTCTTCGAGGAATGATCTACCCTTGATGCCAGCGCAGTTGTTGCCTGGGAGAAGCCTGTGATGGCCAACCTGAACCCCTTCATTCCCCTACAGGCCAAGAAGCTGGGGTCTATTCTGTTTCGCCTCTGGCTAACTCTTCTGCTCTCATTGGGCTTGGCCTTGCTCACGCTGCTGCTGACCTCCCATTCCGCCCATGCTGCTCGCGGGCCCCTGTATCGCTTGGGCCGCCCAGAGGGGGCGGTCTCGATTGTGGCCTGGGCAGGCTATATCGAACGGGGAGAAACGGATCCCGCCTATGACTGGGTGACCGAGTTTGAGAAAGAAACCGGCTGCCAAGTCAGCGTTAAGGTGGCGGCAACCTCCGATGAGATGGTAGCCCTGATGAATGAGGGCGGCTTTGATCTGGTGACGGCCTCCGGCGATGCCACCCTACGCCTGATCAAAGGGGAACGGGTACAGCAGATTAACCCCCGCCTGATCCCCAGTTGGGAGACCATCGACCCGCGCCTGCGGGATGCTCCCTGGCATACCGTGGATGGCAAGCATTACGGCGTGCCCTATCAATGGGGATCCAACGTGTTGATGTACAACACAAAGGTTTTCCCGGAACCCCCCACCAGTTGGGATGTGGTGTTTGAAGAAAAAATCCTGCCAGACGGCAAATCCAACAAGGGCCGCATCCAAGCCTACGATGGCTCCATCTACATTGCCGATGCCGCCCTCTACCTGAAGGCCCACCGCCCAGAATTGGGCATCACGGATCCCTACGAGCTGACCCGCGAACAGTTCAATGCTGCTCTAGCTCTATTGCGACAGCAGCGGCAACTGGTTGGACGCTACTGGCACGATGCGGCGGTGCAGGTGGATGACTTTGTCAACGAAGGGGTAGTGGCCTCCAGCTCTTGGCCCTTCCAGGTCAATCTGTTGCGATCCGAAGGTCAACCTGTCGCCAGTGTGATACCGGAAGAGGGAGCCACCGGCTGGGCAGATACCACCATGCTCAGCGCTACCGCCAAACACCCCAACTGTGCCTACCTGTGGATGGAACATTCTCTGAACCCGAAGGTGCAGGGGGATCTGGCGGCTTGGTTTGGCTCGGTGCCGGTGGTGCCCGCCGCTTGTCAGGCCAGCGAGCTGCTGGGGCCAGAGGGATGCAAGACCAATGGCATCGACAATTTTGAGCGCATCTTCTTCTGGAAAACTCCTGTGGCCGATTGTGGCGATGGACGTATGGATTGCGTGCCCTACTACGAATGGGTGACCAACTACATCGCTGTGATTGGCGGGCGCTAATGGAGCAACCTTAACGAGATCCTAGACTCTTCTTAAAAATTTATTAACTGTAATATGACATAAATACAAATGAATGAACCATCTCAATGAATTTGAGATGGTTTTTGCTTTTCAGGCAAGACTTCTAGGGCCTAGAGGAGGAATTTTTACCTCTTCTGGGTTCGTCAGATGCTCTTGTTGATTGCCATAGTTGGGAGCTTTTATTCATGATGACACTATCTTCTTTTGGAACTCGGATCCCGTTGGGAAAGCTGGTGATGGGAGCTGGATTGGCGGGAGCTGTCACCTTGGGGTTGGGCAGCAGCCTTTCTCAGGCTCGTCTAGACTGTCCCCGCCCTCCTCAAATGGATGCCCGCTACTGTGATCGGGTGGGGGATCTGGTTGCCGATTTGCCGGAGGATCCCTCGGAGTGGGTAGATCCGGAAGTGCTGTTGGTGTCTTATACCTCCTCAGAAGAGCCAGCTGTCTATGCCAATACCTGGGCTGAATTCACCGCTCACTTAGAGGAAGTCACCGGTAGACGGGTGCAATTTGTCCCTGCCGATTCTCAGGCTGCTCAGTACGAGGCAATGCGCGCTGGACGTCTACACATTATGGGTACCTGCACAGGCTGTACTCCTGTAGCCGTGAATGTTGCCGGCTTTGTGCCCTTTGCCATTTTCCAACAAGAAGATGGATCCATCGGCTACGAGATGGAAGTGATCACTCATGTGAATAGCGATATTCAAGCCCTCGATGATATTGCCGGTCGTCGTGTAGCTTTTACCCATCCTTCCTCCAACTCCGGTTATATCAGTGCTCGCATTTTGATCAAACAAGAGACAGGCTTGGATGATGAGGCAGGAGACTACATCGCCGAGTTTTCTGGCAGCCACCAAAACTCCATTTTGGGTGTGTTCAACGAAGACTACGATGCCGCCCCCATTGCCAACGATGTGCTTAATCGCATGTGCCTCAACGAGCAAGTGGATTGTAGCCAGTTCCGCAGCCTCTACAAATCGGAGACCTTCCCCAGCGGCTCTTTCGGCCATGCCCACAATCTCCACCCTGAGCTGGCAGAAAGGATCCGAGAAGCCTTCTTTACTTTTGAGTTTGAGGGCACAGCCATGCGACAAGCTTTTAACCGGGTAGCTTTTGCACCGATTACTTATCAAGAAAACTGGGAGATCATCCGTCGCATTCAGGAAGAAGAGGGCGTGGAATATACGCTTTAGGCAGTCCTCAGGGATCCCCTGCCCAGAGAGGATCCCTGATTTACATAGTTCTGAATCTAGAGCTGAATCTAGAGAAATCGCACTGGCTGGTTCCGTCCATACCCCATCTCGACGAGTATGTGATAACCCACTCTTAACTTCCTATTAAACCTGTCTTAACTCTACAGGGGTCAAACAGCGCTACTATATTATTAAGTTTCGTTAGGCGACGTGAGTTTTGCAGCTCTTCTTTGGATTCTGTAGCTTATGAATTCACATCAAGTCTCTTGATTAGCTGGATCTTCTCGCCCACTTTTGTGTTTTTTAGCTGATAACGGTTTGCTTCATCTTGCATTCGGGGGTTTTTGCAATGTTGGCGTTTTGCTCTGTGGCTCGTCTGTTATCCAAAAGCCTTGCCCTGGCTGGTTTGGTTGCTGTGCTAGTGGGTTATCAATCTGCTCAAGCTCAATCTTGCCCTCGTCCGGCAGGCATGGATGAGCGCTATTGTGATGCCGATGGGGATCTGGTGGCGGATACTCCGACGGATCCCGCTCAAATTGTCAATCCTGACACTTTGCTCATCTCCTACACTTCTTCCGAGGATCCCGCCGTTTATTCAGAAACCTGGCAGGAATTTACCGACTACCTCAAGCAAGTGACCGGTAAAGATGTGCAATTTGTGCCAGTTGATTCCGAGGCCGCCCAAACCGAGGCACTGCGGGCCGGACGTTTACACATCATGGGCACCTGCACCGGCTGTACCCCCCGCGCTGTGAACCAAGCAGGCTATGTGCCTTTCGCCGTTTTTGCCAAGGAAGATGGTAGCTTTGGCTACGAAATGGAAGTGATCACTCGCATCGATAGTGACTTGGAAAAACTAGAAGACATCAAAGGCCGCCGCATTGCTTTCACCCAGCCCTCCTCCAATTCCGGCTACATCAGCGCCCGTATTTTGATCGAGGCGGAAACTGGCTTTAAGGACGGTGTGGACTACGAAGCCAATTTCTCTGGGGGGCACGAAAACTCCATTTTGGGTGTGTTCAACGGAGACTACGATGCGGCCCCCATTGCCAACGATGTGCTCAACCGCATGTGCATCGCCGGACAAGTGCAGTGCGATCAGTTTCGTACCCTCTACAAATCGGCTACTTTCCCCAGCGGCCCATTTGGCTATGCTCACAATTTGGATCCACAGCTGCAGGAGAAAATCCGCGAGGCCTTCTATACCTTTGACTTTGCAGGCACTAAGTTGGCAGAAGCCTTTGACCGAGCTTCCTTTGCTCCCATCACCTACAAGGAAGATTGGGAAGTGATCCGGCTGATTCAAGAAAATGCCCCTCCCCAATAGGTGGGCTGAACAGAATCGGGATCCCTTGTTCAGGGCAAGCCATAGGGGATCCCTTCTGATTTCAAAATTCTCTCAAGATTGCAAACATCTGGTTCTAGAAGGCCCGCAATTGCAAATGTCCACTTCAAGTAGGTTATCAAGATGCTACGTATCGACTCCCTCAGCAAACGTTACCCCACAGGCGATATGGCCCTGAAAGGGGTGACCTTAGAAGTTCCCGATGGGCAGGTGGTGGCCTTGATTGGTCCTTCGGGTGCTGGGAAAAGTACGCTGCTCCGTTGCATCAACCGCTTGGTGGAGCCGACCAGTGGCAGCATTTGGCTCAATCGAATCGACCTCACTCGCTTGAACACCCGGGAGTTGCGGCAAGCACGACGCAAAATCGGCATGATCTTTCAGGAATATGCCCTCGTGGAGCGCCTGACCGTGATGGAAAATGTTCTTTCGGGTCAGTTGGGCTACGTCAATTTTTGGCAAAGCTGGTTCCGCAAGTTTCCCCAAGCCACCATCGACGAAGCCTTCCGCTTACTGGATCGAGTGGGATTGTCGGACTTTCCCGATAAGCGGGCAGATGCTTTGTCTGGGGGGCAACGGCAACGGGTGGGAATCGCCCGGGCTCTCCTGCAAAACCCAGAGCTGCTATTGGTGGATGAACCGACCGCCAGTTTGGACCCGAAAACCTCCCGCCAAATTATGCGCCTGATCAACGAGCTGGCTTCAGAGCGGGGCCTATCGGTGATCATCAGCATTCACGATGTGCCTCTAGCGCAAATGTTTGCCCAGCGGATCGTCGGTTTGCGGTTTGGGGAAGTGGTGTATGATGGCCCCCCCAATCGCCTCACCCCCAGCGTCTTAAACGAAATCTACGGCGAAGAAGATTGGAATGCTTCTGTTGGAATGCTTCTGGCCCAGCCCAAGACTCCGAAGAAAACGAAGCCGTCTCGGCTGGAGTAGCCACCCACTAAGGGATCCCTTGCAGAAGTCAGTAGAAGTCAATAGAAGTCAGTAGTGCGGAGCACACCCATGGCACAGGCAACGACACTGAGCGGGCGCCAATGGTCGCCACCACCTTTGATTAAAAATCCTTGGGTTCGCTGGGGACTGATTCTTGGGGCGGTCATTTACCTGATCTTTGCGCTTTCTACTCTCAATTTCGATCCAGCCCGGGTAGCCCGCGGTATGCAGCGTAGTGGCCGTCTCTTGTTGGCCTTTTTGCATCCCGATTTCACCACCCGCGGCAACTTGATTTTCACCGGGATGCTGGAAAGTGTGACCATGGCCGCCATTTCCACCGTGGCAGGATTTATTGTCGCGGTTCCGGTGGGGTTTGGGGCCGCACGCAACTTGGTGCCAATGCCGGTCTACCTGGTTTGTCGTGGCCTGATTGCCCTGTCGCGCACCTTCCAAGAGGTGATCATCGCCATTTTGTTTGTGGTCATGTTTGGCTTTGGGCCTTTTGCTGGAGTGCTCACCCTCACCTTTGGGAGTTTGGGTTTTTTCAGCAAGCTTTTGGCAGAAGACATCGAAGAAATTGATGCAGTACAGGTGGAGGCGATTCGCTCCACGGGGGCTTCTTGGCTCCAAATGGTCAGCTACGCGGTGGTGCCGCAGGTGTTGCCCCGCATGATCGGCTTGACTCTGTATCGTTTCGACATCAACATTCGGGAGGCGGCCATTCTGGGGATTGTCGGTGCCGGTGGGATTGGCTCTACCCTGAACACCTCCTTACGTCGCTACGACTATGACACGGCCTCTGCCATCATCCTTGTGATTATCGCTCTGGTGATGGTGGTGGAATTGAGTTCTGGTTGGATTCGCAAGAGGGTGCAATAATGCCTGTTCTGGAAAGCAGTGGGATCAAGACCTGGCAGTGGCGCAATCAAAAGCAAACTTTGCTTGAGTATGCCTTCTGGTTGGCTCTGCTGTTACTGATGTTTGCCTGCGCTAAGTTCATTGCAGACCGTACCACCTGGGGCTTTGTGCTGGATGCACCGCGCCAGGGAAGAGAAATGCTCTCGCGGGGGGTACCGCCCCGTTGGGACTACATGTCACAGCTTTGGCGCCCCCTTTGGGATACCCTCACCATTGCCACATTGGGTACGGCCCTTTCCTTTGTGATTTCGGTGCCGGTGGCCTTTTTGGCAGCCCGCAACACCACTCCCAATTTGCTGGTGCGCTACATCGCCCTGTTCATCATCGTCGGCACCCGTTCGGTTAACTCCCTGATTTGGGCTTTGATCCTGGTGGTTGTTCTTGGGCCAGGGGTCTTGTCCGGAACCTTAGCCATTGCCCTACGCTCTGTCGGATTTATGGGCAAGCTGATCTATGAAGGCATCGAAGAGATTAACGAAGAACCAGTAGAAGCGATCCGTTCCACGGGGGCTAGCGGTGCCCAGGTACTGAGCTATGCCATTTGGCCGCAGGTGATCACCAACATCCTCGGGGTAACAGTTTACCGTTGGGATATCAATTTGCGAGAGTCTACGGTGGTTGGATTGGTCGGTGCCGGTGGAATTGGCCTACAGCTAGATGCTTCCATCAACACCCTGCGCTGGAATCAGGTGAGCATGATCCTGCTTGTGATCTTCGTTTCTGTGTTCATCAGCGAGTGGATCTCCGCCAAGGCCCGGCAAGCTCTGATTTAGCCCAGGGATCCGGATAGGCTACGGTGAAGGGCAGTTTGCAACAGCACAACTGTATGACTCATGACGGAAGAACTGTTTCGGGCGGAGGCCTATCTCACCACCTGCCAGGCTCGGGTAATTGCCCTTGTGGATAACGGGATCCAGTTGGATCGGACGGTATTCTATCCCACCGGCGGTGGACAACCCGGCGATACGGGATCCCTGATTACATCGGACGGTCGTGTCATCCCGATTGTCGATACCCAAAAGGGGGAAACGGGCATCCTCCACATCCCGGCAGAGGGATCCCCACCCCTCAGTCTGGGGGAGTCAGTCAGCGCCAGCATCGACTGGGAACGTCGCTATCGGCACATGCGCATGCATACGGCTCTACACCTGCTCTGTGCAGTGGTAGAAGGTGGCGTTACGGGGGGTCAGGTGGGTGAAAGCAAAAGCCGATTGGACTTTAACATCCCTGGAGAAAAACCCGACAAAGAAACCCTGACGGGTGCGTCTCAATGCTTTGGTACAAGGTAACCACGCCGTGAACCCCCGCTGGGTTAGCGATGAAGAACTAAAAGCCAATCCCAGCCTGGTGCGCACCATGTCGGTCAAGCCCCCCACCGGACAGGGGCAAGTGCGCTTGCTGGAAATTGAGAATGTGGACTTGCAACCCTGCGGCGGCACTCATGTACGGGCGACAGGAGAAATTGGCAAGTTGGTGGTGAGCAAGATCGAAAGCAAAGGCAAGCAAAACCGACGCATTGTGGTCAGCTTGGTGGATCCCTGAAAAACTACAGACTACCCTTGGCTGGGCTGAGTCAATGAACCCAAAGATCCATCGACTGCCACCTGAAGACTCGCGGACTCTGGAATGGGCGCTTGTGCTGTCGGGAACCCTAAGAACGGGCTTTGCTCCACCGCCTGGATGGACAAGGTAAACAAGGGGTTGGAGAGAATCCCGGCAAAGATGGTGGCCACCAGAGTCAACACCATACCGACCCGCAGAGCAGGCATACCTTCTGCCTGCCAGTTGGTCTCGGGGTAATTTTGCACCGAAACCGACATCTCTTGCGGCTCTTTCACCACGATGGTTTTCACCACCCGCACGTAGTAGTAGATGGAGATGACGCTGGTGACCAACCCCACCAACACTAGGGTATAGGCCCCTGCCTGCCAACCGGCCCAGAACAGGTACAACTTGCCGAAGAAGCCTGCTAGAGGGGGCAACCCACCCAACGAAAGCAGACAAATGCTCAAGCAAAGGGTGAGGAAGGGATCCTTCTGGTAGAGGCCGCTGTACTCGCTAATTTCATCGGTGCCGGTCTTCAGGCTGAACAGGGTGATGCACAAAAAGGCCCCCAGGTTCATGGCCAAATAGACCATCAAGTAAAAGATCAAGCTGGCATAGCCTGCCTCGGTGCCCGCCACCAAGCCAATCAAAACGAAGCCCGCCTGTCCAATGGAAGAATAGGCCAGCAGCCGCTTGAGGCGGGTTTGGGCAATGGCCACCACGTTCCCCAGCACCATGGTCAAAATGGCCAGCACCGAGAGCACCGCCCGCCACTCTTCCGTCATGGCCGGAAATACGGTGGCCAGAAAGCGCACCGCCAAGGCAAAGCCTGCTGCTTTGGATCCCACTGACAAAAAGGCCACCACCGGCGTTGGGGATCCCTCGTAGACATCAGGAGTCCACTGGTGAAAGGGCACTGCCGCCAACTTAAACCCGATACCACCAATGCAGAGCACCAAAGCGATGATCCCTGCCAAGCCGGCATCCCCCATAGAGGAGGCAATGGCTTCCAGCTTCGTTTGCCCACCCGAAAGGCCGTAGAGCAGCGACATGCCGTAGAGAAAAATGGCTGTGCTGCTGGCCCCGATCAAGAGATATTTCAGGGCTGCCTCGGAAGAACGGGGATCCCGCTTGGTGTAGCCGGCCATCAGGTAGCTGGCAATGCCCAGGGTTTCCAGAGATACAAACACCAGGATCAAGTCCGTCGCCCCGGAGAGGAACATGCCCCCCAAGGTGGCCGTGAGCAGCAACACATAAAACTCGCCTGTGGGCGCTCCGGACTGAGAGATGTAGCGCTCCGCCATCATCACGGTCAGTATCGCCGTCCCCACCACCAGGCCACGGAAGAGAATGCTGACGGGATCCGCTGCAAAGCTGCCCAAGAAGCTCTCCAACTGGGGCTGCTGCCATTGCAACACCAAGGTCACCAAGGCCCCGATCAAGCCAAAGATGGAGAGGGCCGGAAGACTTTTGCGCGCCGCCGAACCACCGACCAAATCCACCACCAAGACGAGCAAGAGGGTGAGGGTAACCACCACTTCTGGCCAAATGGCACCGGCATACAGGTTTCCGGTTGGGGCAAAGACATCCATAGGAGAAGACTATGAAGAGAGATTAAGGGGATCCACAGCCAGCATACCGCGATTTCTGGTCTCTCTCCCCGCTTCAGGCATCTCTTCTCCCAATCGTCTCCATCAGCACTCTCAATCCACGGGCTCAGTAGAGCTTGGCGCTGGAGGTGAGCACCAGCTTCAGGCGGGCGTGGATCAGATCCAAGTCCGCCAGCCCCAGGTCGATCTCCCCATCGATGACGATGCCGGTGTGGATCAGCCGATCCAAGAGTTCCAGCAGGGATCCCTCGCGGTGGGGTTGTCCGGGGTAGTAGTCCCCCTGGCGGGGCAGGAGGGTGCCCAGATCTCCGAGCTCCAGGTTCAAATCCGCCGGGTCAATCTCCAACAGGCTGCAGATGTGTCGAATTTGCTCCCGCAAGGCTTGTAGGCTGCTGCCGGCCCGCTCAATCTGCTCTGCAGAAAGGCGCTCGGCCTCCATTTGCCGCACCACCTGCGCCTCCATCAACTGCCGCAACAGCTCTACCAAGGTCAGCACCAGAGAGGCCAAACCGGCTTCCGGGCGTTTCCGGCCAGGGGTGGGCCGAGTCTGGCTCAAGTCTTCCGAGCTGGCGGGACTAATCGAAAGGCGCGGCGGGGGAGGAGAAGCAATCCAACGGTCAAAGGGCTGACAAAGCTGTTCCAGGCTGAGCAAATGGAGACGGGGATCCCGAGCGGCCTCTTCCCTTTCCTCCGGCAGGTTGTAGCCCCAGTCGGCCAAAAACAGGAGAACCTGCTCCAGCTCCGGCACCCTCTGCACCTGGCGCAGCGTTTGCAGGCGATCCTCCACAAACCACAGCTCCTCAGCCGGCAGTTGGGCGGCAGCCAGTAGCCGCTGTAAAGTGGTGGCCTTGGGGGCGCGCACCTCCTTGCCCAGAATGCGGTGGCGTGGCAGTTGGATCCCTGCTCGGCCCAAGAGCTGCTGGATGAACCGTCCCTCTTTGGTGCTGAGGATGGCCAAGCGCGGCTCCCCGGCAGCCTGAAGCTGGCGCATCCAGGCCGCCACCCCCGGATAAAACCGGTGCAGCCCCAGCCACCCCTGCAGATCCTCTGCAATCCAGCGATCCCGCACCCGATCCAACGCTTGGATTAGAGAGAGGGCAGGGATCCCTGACTGCTGCAACAACTGCTGACGCCAGCCCGGCCAGTCTTGGCGCAAGTCTTCCTCCCGGATCCCTTCCTGTAGCCCCCACAACAACAGAGGCATCTCCCAGCCGGTCTCGATCAGCGGGCGCAGACGGTCAAAAGCAGGACGCAGCGGCTCTAGCTGAGCAGGAGCCAAGCCCCACACCTGAGCACAAACGCGGCAGGAAGAGGCAAAATACTCCGCCCGCCCATCGCAGAGCACACCATCAAAATCCAGAACCAGAATGCGGGGGGACATTCGCCGGGGCCTAGCGAACTCCATACCTGAGTCCCCCTGGGGGCAAGTTGCAAAAATGGGGCCAGAGGCCAAGTTAATTTAACCAAACTGTTCCACCCGATTGGCCCAACCTAATTGGATTCCAAGATGCGAACCGACTTGATCTCCACCGGTTTCAGGGGGCGATCCTGAGGGCCGGTGGGCGCAGTTGCAATTTTATCCAACACATCCTCTCCCTCGATCAATTGCCCGAAGATCGTGTAGTTGGGCGGCAGCGGGTAGTCGGCATGCATGATGAAGAACTGGCTGCCATTGGTGTTGGGGCCGGCGTTGGCCATAGCCAAAGTGCCGCGGCTGTAGGGACGTTGCACCGGCTCATCGGGAAAGCGGTACCCCGGCCCACCCCGCCCCGTACCCGTGGGATCCCCGCCCTGGATCATGAAGCCGCGGATCACGCGGTGAAAGATGACGCCATCGTAAAAGTGATCGTTGGCCAGAAAGACGAAATTGTTCACGGCCAGGGGAGCTTCCTGAGGAAACAGCTCCAGAACCATTGTGCCGGCGGTGGTCTCCATCGTGGCCGTGTAGGACTTGGCCGGGTCGATCACCATCGGGGGGGGATTGTTGTAGGTTTTCACGGGTTTGCCCAAGTGTTGTGCCAGGAGCAAATCGCGAGAAGAATGCGGGCGGGCCAAAACAGGGAGAGCACTCAACCCCACCCAAAGCACCACCATCAGCACAGCTAACTTCACCAGGCTGGCCAACTTAGATCGCGCACGCACAATTCTTGCAGGAAAGCTCCACCCCTATCCTACCAGGATTCTGTCCTAGCCTAATTTTCCCCGGACTTGGATGGAGGCTTGGCTCGCCGCACCAGCCAATAACTCACCGAGAGGGCCAACGTCGCTGCCCCCAAGCCAATGAGCTCCAACCCCCCTAGCTTCTCGAAATCGAAAATGATGATCTTGCGGGCCACCGCAATCAAAGAGGTGACGATCACCAGCTCCACCTGCACCACCTGCTTTTGCAAGTAGGCGGTGATGTTCTCCAGAATTTCCAGCGCAATCAAAATATTTAAAAAGAGGCCGAAGATCTCGATCAAAGTGGTGGAGAAAAACCCAGTTGGCTCCATCAACAAATCTGCCACCAAGAACCGGGCCAAGTCCACCACTGCTACTGTGATTAGCCCGATCATCAAAATTGAAAGCAGCTTCGAGATCAGGCTTTCGATGCGGGCAATGGCCCGCAAAAAGGGATCCTCCTCTTCTGTCTCGTGGGGATTGTGCAACAGCCACTTGAGAAACCGCATCGCCAACCCCGACAGATCCAAACCCTTATGTCCTGATCCTGAGACAACATTATCCGTCCCAACCGTCTTGCCGGGAAGCAGGCAGGGATCCCTTGGGGCGATGATTGCGACACCGCTCAGAACAGTATTTCACCTCCGACCAACAGTCGGCCCACTTTTTGCGCCAGGTGAAGGGTCGCTGACAGGTGAGACAAATCTTGCTGGGCAAATCCGATTTCTTCCGTTGGCGTGGCATGGTGCACTGCAAAACAAGGTCAACTCTGTAGTCAGTTTAACAATCCTACCGGATGCTGACCGTTACCATCACGGAAGTGTTTAGTCTGCGCCCCACCTTAGCAAAAGCTGAAGTCTGAACCTAGAGAAATCGAGTAGCCTCTTGAAATCCGGCGAGATCTCTGCCCTGTGTCTGCAGGGATCCCTGAAGGAAGTTGGGTTTGCTGAAAGGTTAGCCGCCTCCATCCTGTACTGAGTAAAGTTCTTAACACCCGCTTGTGAACTTGAGCTTGAGTTTGTATGAAATCTCAACCAAATGGGACGAATGTAGCTGTTCAGAACTCTCCTCCTCCACTGAAGCGGGTTGAGGTACGGCTCAGCAAACCCGGCAACCGAGCGACCCAAGCCTCGCTTTCGGAAGACTCAGTGGGCGTATTTTTGCGGGAAATGGCTCGCTACCCACTCCTCAATGCCGAGCAGGAAGTGAAATTGGGACGGCTGATTGCAGAGGGGGGAGCTGCCAGGGAACGGGCGAAACGGGAATTGGTCAGGGCCAACCTGCGCTTGGTGGTCTCGATTGCCAAAAAGTATTTGAATCGCGGTGTGCCGTTTCTGGATTTGATTCAAGAAGGCACCATCGGCCTGATCCGGGCCGCAGAAAAATTTGAGTGCGAACGCGGCTACAAGTTTTCCACCTACGCCTACTGGTGGATTCGCCAAGGGATCACCCGCGCCGTTGCCAATCAGGGGCGCCTGGTGCGGATCCCGGTGCACATGGTAGAAAAGCTCAACCAGGTGAAGCGGATCCGGCGAGATCTGACCGAGACCCTAAACCGTCGCCCCACCCAAGCAGAGATTGCCAAAGCTCTGGAGATTTCCCCCGACAAGCTGGACGCTCTCTTAACCCTCTTGGAAGCCGGTCGCCAAACCCTTTCGCTACATACTCCAGTTGGCAAAGAGGAGGATAGGGAGCTGATGCAGCTTATCGAGGCCGCCAACGGCCCCACTCCCGAATCGCAAATGGACTTGTACCTGCTGTCTGCCCAACTGGAAGAGATGCTGGAGCAGCTCAGCCCCCGAGAGCAAGAGATTCTCAAGCTCCGCTATGGGCTGAAAGATGGCCACCTACACACTCTCTCCGAAATTGGTCAGCTTTTCGGCCTCTCTCGGGAGCGCGTCCGACAAATTCAAGCACGAGCCATGCGCAAACTGCGCCATCCACGCCGACAGGAAATTTTGGCAGATTGGATGACCTCGTTTTAGGCAGTAGGCCACGGCTGCTCCACAGGCGAAACCCAGGATTCCGCAGCAGTTTATGTTCAGCAAAGCTCTGCAGAACCAGGACCAGAGGCGTGCCCCCACTTTTGGACAAGGGATCTGTCAACTAGCCCATCTTCTGCAACTGCAGGGGGTGAGGCTGAGGGCGGCTGCGCAGGGCAGCTTCGATCAACCCCAAAAAGAGGGGGTGGGGGCGGTTGGGGCGGGAGCGAAACTCCGGATGGAACTGGGTGGCGATGAAAAAGGGGTGGCTGGGCAGCTCGATAATCTCCACCAAGCGGTTATCCGGCGAGACGCCGCTGATAACATAGCCGGAGTCTAGAAAAAGGCTGCGGTAGGCGTTATTAAACTCGTAGCGATGGCGGTGGCGCTCGTAGATGATGGTCTCGCCATACAGCTTGGCCGCTAGGGTATTGGGCATGATGCGACAGGGATAGAGGCCCAGCCGCAGGGTTCCTCCCAGATCTTCCACATCTTTCTGCTCCGGCAGCAGGCTGATGACAGGGTGGGGGGTATCGGGATCAAACTCATAGCTATTGGCCCGCTCCAGGTGGGCAATGTGACATCCCCAGTCGATCACCGCGCACTGCATGCCCAGACACAGCCCTAGGAAGGGAATGCCTTGCTCGCGCACGTAGCGGATGGTAGCCACCTTGCCCTCGATGCCGCGATTGCCAAACCCCCCCGGCACCACTACCCCATCCACACCAGCCAGTAGGGCTTCCGGCCCCCGCTCCTCGACTTCCTCAGAAGAGATCCAGCGCAGGGTGACACCGGCATTGAGGGCTAGCCCAGCATGGCGCAGGGCCTCGGCCACGGAAAGATAGGCATCTGTAAGGCGCACGTATTTGCCGACAATGGCAATCTCCACCTGCTCTTGGGGGTGGTGCAGCCGCTGCACCAGGAGCTCCCACTCCCGTAGATCTGGCTGCTGCGGATCCAAGTTGAGAATCTCCAGAACCCGCTGCGCCAACCCCTCCTGCTCTAGCACCAGAGGCACGTCGTAGATGCTGGGGGCATCCTGCGCCTGGATGACGCATTCTACCGGCACGTCACAAAACTCGGAGATCTTCTCTTTGATGCTGCGGGGCAGGGGCTGCTCGCAGCGGCACACCAACACATCTGGCTGGATGCCAATGGAGCGCAACTCCTTGACCGAGTGCTGGGTAGGCTTGGTTTTCATCTCCCCTGCCGCCTTGATCAAAGGCACCAGGGTAACATGCACATAGGCCACGTTGGCCCGGCCCACATCCTTGCGAAATTGGCGGATGGCCTCCAAAAAGGGCAAAGACTCGATATCTCCCACCGTGCCCCCCACCTCCACCAGCACCACATCGGGGTTGGTCTCGCGGGCCACTCGCCGGATCCGCTCTTTGATCTCTTGGGTGACGTGGGGGATCACCTGCACCGTGCTGCCCTGGTAATCGCCGCGCCGCTCTTTGTGGATCACGGCCTGGTAGATGGAGCCGGTGGTAACGTTGTTGAGCTTGGACATGTTGGTGTCGGTGAAGCGCTCGTAGTGGCCCAAGTCCAAGTCCGTCTCGGCGCCATCGTCGGTAACAAACACTTCCCCATGCTGGTAGGGGCTCATGGTGCCGGGATCCACATTGATATAGGGATCCAGCTTCAAAATCGACACCGTGTAGTTGCGGGATTTGAGCAGGCGACCCAAGCTAGCCGCCACAATGCCTTTGCCGATGCTGGAGACCACTCCGCCCGTGACGAAGACAAACTTGGTCATAGCTTGGATCCCTTGCCTTTTTTTGATTATGCCAGGGATCCCTTAGCGCAGAGAGCGGATGGGGCCGTTGTAGAGGATGGTGGTTTGAAAGGTGCGCCTGTCCACCCGCACCTGGGTTTCAATGCTGGGCTGGACGAAGCCGGGCTCTCCCCCCCGGAAGGTGAAGATCCAGGCGTCTTCAAACTCTTCAAACGGCGAGTCAATGGCTGCCCCGTGCATGGAAGCTTCGGCGCGATAGCGCTGTAGGCCCCCATTGGCGATCTCGGCAGCTTGGCGGGCCAGGTTTTTGGCGCGGTTGAGATCCCGGAGGTAGCGGCTGATCTCCTCAAAACTCCCCCTGGGCAGCGGTCGCTGGGGAGCAGGGGTTGCCGGCACAGGCCGGGGATCCGGCACAATGGGCAGGGTGGGAATATCGGGACTGGGGGGCAGCGGGGTTTGGGAAGGTTCGGGAAAGAGGGGCCTAATCCCCTGGGTCTGGGCGGGCAGCGAGGATCCCCAGAGCAGCGCTCCGGCCAGGCAGAGAGGGAAAAGGGATCTCATAGGCAGTTCCTGATACATTTACGCTGAACACTGCTAAGCATTACTGCTCAGCGGTGAAGCGATAGCATTCTGTCCGTTTCCGTTGTCGCTACGCGACGCTGACGCGACCGCGCTACTCGGACGGAGTCCAAACAGAAAGGCGGTATCCCGCAAAGCCCTGAGCATAACACCCAGAGCGCCTTGCCAATCTCGTGGTAGCCTATGGTTGCACTTTGGGCATCTAAACACCTTTGCGCCACCTAACCTCGTGTGGATGTGCCCGCACTTAGTGCAGGTTTTGCTGGTGTACGCTTCCGATACTTCCACGACGACCACGTTTTTCTTCTTGGCTTGAAACTTCAGGAACTGCTGGAACCGATAGTGCGCCCAGGTGAGCATCGCCCTTGCTGTCTTGCTACCAAACTTCCTCCCTGCCTTGGCAACCATCTTGGCTGACTCGAAAGTGGGGAGGAATATCAATCGGTAGTTATCCGTTAGGAACGCCGCTACCTTGCGATGGCACTCGTCCACCAGGTTCCTGATTCTCTCCCGCAGACGAAACGCCGCTTGCCGCATTCGCCTACGCTTGGGTCTCGGTGCTTTACTCAGCCTAGATTGCAGATCGTCTAGGTGGTAGCACAGCCGAGCGATTCTACCAAAGTCCCCCTTGGCGATATCTACAAAGCCCGCCCCATCAAACCCTGTAAGGAAGCTTCTTACTCCAGGATCAAGTGCGATCACCCCCTTTGCTAACGAACACTGCTCGTTCACGGGCTCAGGAAAGATGGCATACCATCTGTCTTTCACCCGCATTAGCTCAGTTCCACGTACCCACTCTCTGGGCATCTCCTCGGATGCACGGAACGCCAAACCTCGGGTGAGTTTCGGATACCACGTCCCATTGCGAAAGTTGCCGGCGTTGAATTGCAGCGTATGCGACCTGTCCCGCACACTGCGAAACCTCGCGTCTTTGCTTCGGCGAAACGCCAACCACGCCTCGACGACCGCGTTCTGCTTGATGTGGCAGGGGGCGTCCTTTACCCACTGGGGCAGGTCGGAGTGCAGGATGATGTCCCGCAGCTTTCTGGCCGTTCTTGGAACACCATGCCG